>JAIFKL010000386.1 GCA_020049595.1 Desulfobacteraceae bacterium | reverse complement strand
GGCTTAATTTCTTTGTCAAAACCACGCTTCATCAGGACACGGATTACGCGCTTTCCGATGACGGATTGGATGCCGGGATTTGTTTTGTGAGGGGTACGGGGTCAGGGATTCGGGGTCAGGGGGAGTTGACAGGCGGCAATCGGGAAATTACTTTTGCAGGTGCAAGGCTGCCGCTGATTTACGTTCACAACGGCGAAGCGCATATCATCAAAGGCGACCGCCAGAGTGTCGGATACAGGAAATCCGATGAGAAATTTAATTTCACCAATCATATAATTTCTATGGAAAAGGGCATGGCTTTTTACATGGCAAGCGATGGATTTGCAGACCAGCCCGGGGGCGCAAAAGGGCGGCGTTTCGGCACAGATGCGTTCATGAATCTGCTGAAAAATGTCTCGGTGCTGCCTTTTGAAGAACAGCAGAAAATGCTTGTTCAGGCTTTTGAGGAATACAAAGGGCTTCAGGAAAGACGCGATGATGTGACGGTGGTGGGGTTTGGAAGTGAGAAGTGAGAAATGAGAATCTGCTGAGGGAGAGATGCGCCCGAAAGATTCGGGAGAAGCTGGGGCTGAAGCATCTGCCTGAAATTTCTGTCATAACAAAGCTGCTGATCGCTTATGACGGGGAAGACAGTTTGCACCGTCTGGAAATGCTCGGAAAACTTATCGGTATTCCCAAGGGATACTACGGGCGTTTTGACGGCTATCTCGAACTGTTCAGAGAAGAATATATTCAGCTTTTTTATGAAATGAACCATGACGCTCCGTATCATGTCCGACTCATCAACATACAGGTGAGTGATGACGGTTCGATAACATCTGCGGCATATAACTGGCTTTTTTTCGGCATGTTACGCAGCGGCGAGCCTTTTTGCGCCGTATTGTTTTTCATGGTAAACCCGGCATTCGGCAACTGCGGCTTGTCTCACTTGCTGAAATCAGAGGAAATCGCATTAGCAATGTCGGAACACTGCGCTTTTATTCAGACTTATCACGACAAAGACAACCCGGATTTCATCCCTGCGCTGATTCCGAATCTGCAAGAAGGATTTATTTTTTGTCCGGAAATTCGGCATAAAGAAGAATCAGACGGCTGGAACAAAGGCGAATTTGTTCATCTGAGAAAATATTTTTCAGCCGATAATACAATAAAATCAAATGTCTTATTCACAGACGGCGCAATATATGAAAGCCCCGCGCAGAATCAGGAAATTATCCGGCATCTGCGTTCCCTTGCAAATCTGAAATTCCCCGGCGAAAGCATTGCAAAAGTCAAAACCTGCGATTAGTCCTGCTTGCAAAAGCGAGAATCTCCAGCATAACGATTTGTTTTGACACTCCCCTGCATTTTTATGTATATAGGAGTTATGTAGTTGGATTTCATAGTTGCACACAAACCCTCCCCCTCTCCTTCGGAGAGGGGGCCGGGGGGTGAGGTTAATTTTTGACGATGACTGGATAATATCATTGAAAAAACAAGGAATTGCATGGAACAGCATCATGTCCGCTGTCCAAGTCGTGACAACGGGAGTGATGCTGTTTGCGCTGTACCGCTACCTGCTTTCCGCCATCGGCGTAGAACAGATGGGCGTCTGGGCGGTAGTGCTGGCGACCTGTTCGGTCTCCCGCATCAGCGAACTGGGGCTTTCCGGCAGTGTAGTAAAGTTTGTCGCAAAATACATGATGCACGGCGATACCCGCAGCGTGAGTGAAGTCATTCAGACAGCGGTGATTTCCATCGGCGTTGGCGTTTGCGGCATTCTGGTTACTGCTTATCCCTTTCTGACATGGATATTGGGACGCATCATGCCTGCCCCGTCTCTGAAAGATGCGCTGTCCGTGCTGCCTTACGCCCTGATTTCTTTATGGATAAACGCCGCCGCCGGCGTGATTCAGTCCGGGCTTGACGGATGCCGGCGGCTTGACCTGCGAAGTTTCATTATGATCGGAAGCAATGCGCTTTATCTGCTGCTTACGGTCATGCTCGTGCCGGTTTACGGGCTGATGGGGCTGGCTTACGGACAGGTGATTCAGTCCGCAACGGTTTTGCTCACAAGCTGGTTTATCCTCCGTCGTGAATTGCCGATTTTGCCCTTTGCGCCTTTTCAATGGCGCAAAAATTTGTTCGCTGAAATGATCTGCTACGGGATCAATTTTCAGCTTATCTCTGTAACGGGAATGCTGCTATTTGAACCTGTTACCAAAGGGCTGTTGAGCAAATTCGGCGATTTGTCTATGGTCGGCTACTATGAAATGGCTTCCCGCATGATGAACAAACTGCGGGAAATTTTTGTAGCCGCAAATCAGATTTTAGTTCCTGTCATAGCGGGACTACATGAAAAATCCCCGGAGAAAATTCAGGAAGTTTACAAAAATGCTTACCGCATTTTACTCTGTCTCGGTCTGCCCTTTTACTCGGGCATTATCATTGCGGTTCCGTTTATCTCAGAGCTATGGATCGGGAGATATGAAAGAACTTTTGTCGTTTTTTCTCTTATGCTGGCGCTGGGAACATTTTTCAACAACCTGAATGTCCCAGCCTATTTCGCATATATGGGAATCGGGCGATTACGCTGGAATATCGCAACAAATATCGTCACCGGAATTTTGAACTGCGTTCTGGGTGTTGCGTTGGGTCTGTATTTCGGCGGAACCGGCGTTGTCGCGGCGTGGATGCTTGCATGGGCATTCGGAAGCAGCGTGGTGATTTTTGCCTACCATTCGGAGTATTCCGTATCTTTGTCTGAACTTTTTCCTGTTGAAAACAAATGGCTTGCCGTAGCCAGCAGTCTCGGAGCATTATCAGGCTTGTTTATCTATTACTCGCTTTGGAAGAAAATGAATGTCTTCATGCCCGGAATGCTCTGCTTCGGGGTGTTCCTCATGCTTATTTTTCCGCCTTTGTGGTTTCATCCCCTGCGGATGCGCTTTACGGAATGGCTGACACAGAATATATGAGTACATTGATGCTGAGATTTGACAACTTTTCAAAAGTTGTCAAATCGTTATAGTCTGATAGGAAAAAAATAAATAATGTACGAAAACACGAATGCCGATAACACTCGGAAAAAACCGTTTATTTCAATTATCATAGCTGTTTATAACGGAGAAAAGACGTTTCAGAGGTGTATAGACAGCATTGCCGGACAAAATTTTACGAACATAGAACTGATCGTTATGGACGGCGGTTCCGATGATGGAACAAGAGACATTCTCAGGAAAAATAGTCATACTATCGCATATTGGGAAAGCGAAGCGGACAGAGGTATTTGTCACGCATGGAACAAGGCGTTGAAACATGCAAGGGGTGAGTGGATTTGTTTCCTCGGTGCGGATGATTTTTTCTGGCAGAATGACGTTCTGACTCGCGCCGCAGAAAAGCTTGCGGGAGCATATCCGCCCTACCGTCTGGCTTATGGACAAATCTGCATTGTAAAGCCGGACGGAACGATTCTTGAAAAAAAAGGCAGCCCGTGGAACCGGAGACATTTTCTTCAGACTCAGACGATGATCATACCGCATCAGGCTTCATTCCATCATCGAAGTCTGTTTGAGATTCACGGCGGATTTGATGAGACTTTCCGCATCACCGGCGATTATGAATTTCTGCTCCGGGAAGCAGTAACACACGGACAAGCCTTATTTCTGAACGATCTTCTTGTTTCAGGAATGCAGAGTCACGGTCTTTCGAGTCAGCCTGAATATCGCCTGCTTTTTCTGAGGGAAAATATGAAAGCGAGACAAAAAAACAATATTCCTATTTCAGGATTTTCTTGGTTTTTCTGCGTGTTGCGTTCTTATCTGCGCTTATTGCTTCTGATAATATTCGGCAGGAAAGCGAGCGACTATGCGGCGGATATTTATCGTGTCTGTACCGGAAAGCCCCGTTTATGGACATAAACAATAGTTGTACTTTGAAAGCTGTGGCGGTCAGCGTCATCATTCCTTGCTGGCAGTGCGCCGATGTTGTTGAGCGGGCGGTGGCATCTGTTGCCTCTCAACATTGCATACCTGCGGAACTGATTTTGGCGGACGACGCGAGCAAAGACGGGACCCTTCTGAAACTCCATGACCTGCAAAAGCGATATGGAGAAAACTGGATAAAAATAATCGCTTTAAAACGCAATGCAGGACCTGCGGATGCACGCAATGCCGCATGGGACGCGGCAAAAGAAAAATATGTTGCGTTTTTAGACGCAGATGACGCGTGGCATCCCCGTAAAATCGAAATTCAGTATGCTTGGATGGAAAGTCATCCGAATGTCGTTTTGACCGGACACGGCTTTATCAGAAAATCTCCTCTCGCTCGAACAGAATTTGGAAAGCAATCGTCTGATTTGAAATTTACCGAAAATTACGAAGTAGTTAAGATTACTCCTTTTCGTTTGCTGATCTCGAATCGCTTTTTTACCCGCTCGGTAATGCTGCACAGGAATTTACCTTTTCGTTTTCATCCGGACAAGCGGCGCTCCGAGGATTATCTTTTGTGGTTGGAGATAGTCTTAAACGGTCATTCCGCATGGTATATAGATGCGCCGATGGCTTATGAGTATAAGGCACCGTTCGGCGAAAGCGGACTGACCTGCAATTTATCGGCAATGGAAAAAGAGGAATTGGATGTCTTCCGCCGACTGTATCGTAAAGGGCTTTTATCCGCTTTTTCAACATGTTGTCTTATGATGTTCTCATTAGTCAAATATCTGCGGCGTGCGGTGATAAATTTAACCACGAATAAACACTAATTTAACCACGAAAAACATGAAAGGAACGAAATTGCGAAAAAAATATTTCGTGCTTTTCTTTTACTTCGTGCTTTTCGTGGTTAAAAATTCGTGTCCATTCGTGGCGAAAATAACAACACACTTTAGGCTTATTATGTGCGGTATTGTCGGATTTATAAGTCATAACCATTTTGATTCATGTAAAAACAGCCTTCCCCAAGCTGCCTTGTCTCTATTGCATCGCGGTCCCGATGACTCAGGCATTTTTTTTGATGAGACATGCGGGCTGGGGCTGGCGCATCGCCGGCTTTCCGTTATTGACCTTTCTCAAGCCGGGCGTCAGCCCATGCAGACCGAGGACGGACAGGTTTTTATTGACTACAACGGCGAAGTTTACAATTTCCGGGAAATCCGTAACACTTTGGAAAAACTCGGTCATCGCTTTCAAAGCGCAACGGACACGGAAGTGATTCTGAAGGCATATCTTCAATGGGGCGTGGATTGTGTGCAGAAATTCGTGGGCATGTTTGCGCTGGCATTGTGGGACAGGCGCACGAGACATCTCATTCTCATGAGAGATCGGATGGGCATCAAGCCGCTTTACTACTACTTTGATGGAGAGACATTTCTGTTCGCCTCTGAACTCAAGGCGCTCATGGCTTTTAAGCATTTCAAGAGAGAAATCGCTCCTGATGCTGTTCCGCTTTTTCTGCATTATCAGTATATTCCCGCGCCGAGAACCGTTTTCCGAAATACTTGCAAACTGCTGCCGGGTCATTTTCTGATTTTTGACGGCAGAGACATCAGCATCCGGTCTTACTGGAATCTCCCTAATACCGCAGAACCTGCGGATTCATTTGTCTCAGAAGATGAGGAATTGCAGCAATTAGATGAACTTCTCACAAAAGCCGTGTCTGACCGCTTAATCAGCGATGTGCCGCTGGGCGCGCTTCTCAGCGGTGGAATTGACTCGTCGCTTGTTACGGCAATCATGCAGAAAATCAGCGCAAAGCCGGTTAAAACTTTCACTATCGGCTTCAGAGAAAAGCAGTATAACGAGGCACCGCACGCTGCCCGAATTGCCGAATATCTCGGCACGGATCACACGGAACTGTATGTGACGCCCGGCGAAGCTTTGAGCCTCATTCCTCGTTTGCCGGAGATTTACGACGAGCCTTTTGCGGACGCCTCAGCAATTCCGACATTTCTCGTCAGCCAACTTGCCCGTTCCCATGTCACGGTTGCCTTGTCCGGCGATGGCGGAGACGAACAGTTTTGCGGCTATGTTCGATATTGGACAACGCAGGCGATGGCGAAATTTTTCGGGTCAGGGGTTGGTGTGGAAAAAATATTTGCGCCGCTGTTAGAAAAAATTCCGCCGCATCAACTTGAAAAATACTACCTGCGAGTCAAAGATATGCTGCCGCAATATTTGCAGGTTGCGAATTTCTCAGACAAATGGCAAAAACTACTGAAACTCATGCGCCATTCCCAAGACATTCAGGAACTTTACCGAATGACGATATGTCTTTGGGACAAGGAGGAATTGGCGCAGGTTGCAGGTTGCAGGTTGCAGGGGGCAGGTTCACCCCTCACCTCTCACCCCTTACCTCTTACCTCTTATCCCTTACCTCTTACCTGCTATGAAAACATCTTTGCTGAAACCGAAGACTTGCCTCTGCTTTCAAGATTCATGCGGGTGGATCAGAAGACTTACCTCCCGGATGCTTTGCTCACAAAGGCGGATCGGGCAAGTATGGCGGTGGGGCTGGAACTCCGCGTCCCGCTTTTGGATCATCGAGTAGTCGAATACACTTCCCGCTTGCCGGATCACCTGAAATACAGAAACGGCGCTGGAAAATATCTCCTGAAAAAACTTCTGGCGCGGTATATGCCGGAGGCATTGTTTGAAAGACCCAAAATGGGATTCGGCGTTCCCATCGAGCAATGGTTCCGTGGCGAATTGAAGCCCATGCTGTTGGATTATCTTTCTTCGGAACGCCTGAACGCCGAGGGTTTGTTTGACGCCCGTGTGGTCGAGGAAAAAATTTCGGAACATCTCTCCGGCAAAGTGAATCATCATTATCGCTTGTGGGCGCTGCTGATGTGGGAAATGTGGCGGGAACGGTGGCTCAACGGGTAGAACGGGTTTGAAACCCGTTTTACTATGCGAACCGATCTTATAAAATGGGTCCTTTTAGCACCGGAGGGCGCTGGAAGGTAGGGCGGGGTTACGCCCCCGCCGTTAATGTTTAGGGATTAGGGCAGGCACAGGGGCTTGCCCCTACAGATTTAATCATGTAAGTGAATTTTCCTTCATCGCTGTCTGAACTGTGATTCGTCTGATTTGTCTGAATACTCTGAATTTTAATCAGATTCATCAGAATAATCAGACGGATCACAGTTCGGAC
>JAIFKL010000268.1 GCA_020049595.1 Desulfobacteraceae bacterium | reverse complement strand
CAGCCTGCTTCAGCAGGCTTGAGCTTTCAGCCCCGAAATTTATTTCGGGGATGACAGAGATAATAAATTTATGGCTATTTATGAAAAAAAATATGATGTGATTGTTGTGGGCGCGGGTCACGCCGGATGCGAGGGCGCGCTGGCTGCTGCCCGAATGGGATGCCGTGTGCTGCTCATGGCAATTGACTTGGACAAAGTCGCGGCGATGCCTTGCAGTCCGTCTATCGGGGGCATGGCAAAGGGGCAGTTAGTCAAAGAAATAGATGCGCTCGGCGGCGAAATGGCAAAAATTACCGACAAAACTGCCATTCAGTACCGAGTCCTGAACACCAAAAAAGGTCCTGCTGTGCATTCATCCAGAACTCAGAATGACAAAATCCGCTATCATATCGCCATGAAATCAGTGATTGAAAGCCAGCCGAATCTTGATCTCAAACAGGGAATGGTGGAGCGGCTTGTCACGGAAGGCGGCAAAGTTGTCGGCGTGGAAGACCATACAGGCTTCGGCTATCAGGCAGATGCGGTGGTGCTTGCCACCGGCACATTTCTGGGCGGGCTTGTGCATATCGGGTTCCGCTCTGTCAAATCCGGAAGAGCCGGAGAATTTGCCTCCTATTCGCTTCCCGAGCATCTGAAAGAACTGGGTTTTACATTAGGGCGGATGAAAACCGGAACGCCCCCGCGTCTGAAACGATCAAGCATTGATTTCAGCAGGTTTGAAAAACACGAAGGCGATGCCGATCCTCTGCCTTTTTCTTTTTTTACTGAAAAAACCAGCGGCATTCAGGTCGCTTGTTATATGGGACACACCAATGAAAAAACCCGGAAAGTCGTACAGGACAATCTTCAATATTCCGCTCTGTACGGCGGAATGATAAAAGGCGTGTCCGCCCGCTACTGTCCTTCGTTTGAAGATAAAATCGTCAAATTTCCGCACCGGGAAAATCATCATGTGATCCTTGAGCCGGAAGGACTTGACACTGAAGAAATTTACGCCAGCGGGCTGGGAAACAGTCTGCCGGTGGAAATTCAATTACAGGTGGTGCGCTCGGTGGAGGGGCTGGAAGCGGCTGAAATCATGCGCCCTGCGTATGCCATTGAATATGATTATGTCAATCCGGTTCAGCTCAAACCCACGCTGGAAACCAAGCGGATTTCAGGGCTGTTCATGGCAGGACAGATCAACGGCACATCGGGCTATGAGGAAGCCGCGGCGCAGGGAATGTGGGCGGGCATCAACGCCGCGTGCAAAGTTCAGAAAAGACCGCCTTTTCTGCTGGATCGTTCTCAGGCGTACATGGCGGTGATGACAGACGATCTGGTGACGCGAGGCACGCGTGAGCCTTACCGCATGTTCACGTCGCGGGCCGAATACCGGCTCATGCTCCGGGAAGACAACGCGGATCTCCGGCTCATGGAAATCGGGCATGAACTCGGTCTCATCGCTGACGACACGCTCAAAGACATAAAAGAGCGGAAAAAGCAGATTGACGCTGAAATCGCAAGAATCAAAAAGACGGTGATAAAGCCTGAAAAGTCGGTCAATGAATATCTGGCGTCCCGGGGGGCAAAAATTCTGAGTGACGGCATCGGTTTGGATCAACTGCTGAAAAGAGCCGAGTTAGACTACCATGCAGTGCAAACATTGGCACCCTGTCCGGAGCCGCTTGATAAAAAAGTAATTCAGCAGGCGGAAATTGAAATCAAATATGAAGGTTATATTCAGCGTCAGCAGCGGGAGATTGAGAAATTCAGGAATCTGGAAAGCATCAGGATACCGGAAAATTTTGATTTTCACAGCGTTCACGGGCTTTCAAACGAGTTGAAAGAAAAGCTTTCGCAGACCCAGCCCGCATCGCTGGGGCAGGCGTCCCGCATTGACGGCATGACGCCCGCGGCTATTTCCGTGCTGATGATCGGGATCAAGGCGTTTAAATAACAAACAACCTGAGTCACTGCTCCTTAAAACTAAGGAGCAGGGGCTTGGGTTATCCCCGAACTCATCCAGACTTTTGAGCGGCATCGGTCAGATGCGGAGATAACTCTCTGAAATTATCATATTTGCGGTTTCAGTAAAACGCCCTGCTGAAAACAGACGCAAACCGTTTCTGCGGCAGAAACGATTTGCAAAATCGTTTTACGGCAAAAAGTATAGACCAGTTCCCCATAAAAAAACACTTCTCTCTTCTTTTTTCCTCTTGACAGATTTCTCCCTGTGATTATTTTTATCAGAGTTTCAATTACAACATTTTGATATTATATATTTTTATTTAAAAACTTCCTCTTGACAGCTTGCGATACCGCATTATATTTGAGACAAAAGGGCAGGGAAGATAAGAGATAAAAAAGCCTGCCTGAAATTCTCTCGCTCCCACGCTCTGCGTGGGAGCGTCCGGGGTGCATACCCATGCAGAGTGTGGGAACAATATCAAATCAAATTTATTACATTTTTATTGCACACAGGAGGTATTGCTATGATGATCACAAGAACATTGCCGACTTATTTCGGAAAGGGTTTCGGATGGGCTGACCGGGAATTTGCACGCTTGCAGAACGACATGAACCGGCTTTTTGAAAACACCTTGGGCAGAGGCGTATATTCGCCGGTCAGAAGCGTTTTTCCGCCGGTAAATCTCTATGAAAACAATGAGAATATTTATCTCACTGCCGAACTTCCCGGCATGGAAGCAAAAGATGTTGAAATCAATGTGGAAGCAGACAGCATTCTCATCAAAGGCGAGCGGAAAATCAAATCCGAAGGCGGAGACATTGCCTATCATCGCCGGGAGAGAGAAAGCGGCTCTTTCAGCAAGAAAATCAGCCTGAAAACCCGCATTGCAACCGACAAGGTTTCGGCAGAGATGAATAACGGCGTCCTCAAGATTACGCTGCCCAAAGCTGAGGAGGCAAAGCCCAAAAAAATTGATGTGAAAGTAAATTAAGGAGGTGATTCCCATGACAGATAACACACTGCTTGCACAGGATAAAAAAGAGTTGGAGACCAAAGGCGAACTGACCAAAACAGCCCCGGTTTTCACACCCGCGGTTGATATATTTGAAAATAAAGAAGCCCTGATTCTGGTTGCGGATATGCCGGGCGTGAGCAAAGAAGGTATTGAAATTCATATTGAAGACAATCAGTTGGGCATTCGAGGTCAGATTGCCGCTGAAAATCTGGGAGGTCCCCTGATTGAAGAATACCCCACAGGCGATTTTATGCGAACATTTACGCTCTCGAATCTGATAGATCAGTCAAGAATTGAGGCGAATATGAAAAACGGGGTGCTGCGGGTGGTGCTGCCCAAGGCAGAAGCGGCAAAGCCGAGGAAAATCACGATCAATTAGTATGACGAATGAAATTTTTCACACTTTCTGAAAGTCGCAGATTCGGACGGGGTTTCAAACCCCGTCCGGCGATTTTCAAATGAAAGCAGGGTGGGCATAAATGCCCGCCATGCCCGATCCGCCCGCAAGAATTATCCTTCCGCCAAATTCCCTTTGATATTTTACGCTTGAAAGACCATAAAATCCGTGATATTCATTGATTCAAAATTGTGAAATGCCGAAAGCACTGAGTTTTTTATCAGTGTCAGAGCGGCATAACAGACATACATATCGGAAATTGAAAAAGGTTCTCGCAAAGAACGCAAAGAACGCAGAGATTTGACAGGTTTTCAAAAGTTGTCAAATCTCTGCTTTCTAATAATTTATTATCAGGGAGAGACCCTATATGACACTTCAAGTTTATCAGCAGGCATTGTCAGTTATGAAAACCCGCGGCGGACCCTATTCAGGCATGGATATTCCCGAATTTTATGCGATGCTTGAATATCTTTTTACACCCGAAGAAGCCGAAGTCAATAATGCGCTGGAAAGAAAACCGGCAAGCGCAAAACAGATCGCGGCAAAAATGAACCGTGGCGAACATGAAATCGGACAACTCCTTGAAACAATAGCAGACAAAGGTCTCTGTGCAACATTTGTCACAGACGGCGTCCGCTTATATCAGGGCTTGCCGTTTATGCCGGGCATCATGGAATATCAGTTTTTTTCCGGTGGAAAAACAGAACGGCATAAAAAAATTGCGACGCTCATCCACGAATACAAGAAAGCCTGTGAAGCTGCAAGGGGCGTTGAAAAAATATCTTTCCCGCTTACCCGCGTGATTCCTGTGAACAAGCGTATCCCTGCCGCGAATGTGATTCACACTTACGATCAGGTTGCCGCTTACATAGAGAAATACGACACGATATGCGTCGGTGCCTGTTACTGCCGCCACGAAGCGCAACTGCGCGGGGAAGATGTTCACGGAATGCCGATGGAAGTCTGTATGTGGTTCGGGAATCTTGCGGAATACATGGTTGAACGCTTGGGCGGAAGAAAAGTGACAAAACAGGAAGCCGGGGAAATTCTGGATCAGACAGAAAAAGCCGGTCTGGTTCACATGAGCCGCAACACCACTGAGGATATTTCCTTTGTGTGCAACTGCGACCGCTGGCACTGCGAAGTGATTCAGCAGGTTTTGAAACAGCCGGTGCCGGGCAGGGTTTTCAATTCCGGGTATCAGCCGGTGTTTGACGGTGAGCTTTGCGTTGCCTGTGAAACCTGCATTGAACGCTGTCCGCCTGATGCGCTCAAAATGGTGGAAAACAATATTCCCTCGGTAAACCTTGACAGGTGCTTCGGCTGTGCGGTCTGTGCCAGCGGATGCCCTGAAGAAGCCGTTACCATGTCGCCCAAACCGAATTTTCCGACGCCTCCGAAAGATGTTAAAGAGCTGGTCATGCAGGTAAAGCATCACGGGATGGAGAAGTAATTTATAATTATTTAATTTTTATATAAAATAAAAAATGCAATATCCGAGAATCATTATTTCCGCACTGCGGGGAGGTGCCGGCAAGACGCTGGTTTCCCTTGGAATCGCTGCCGCGTGGCATCAGCAGGGACGATGTGTTTCGCCTTTTAAAAAGGGACCTGACTACATTGACGCAGAATGGCTCACGCTGGCTGCCGGAAAAACCTGCCATAATCTTGATACCTTCCTGATGAGCCGGGAAGTTCTTATCAATTCCTTTGTGTCCAACGCGTCGGAGATTTCTCTGATTGAAGGCAATCGGGGGCTTTATGACGGCACGGACATGGAAGGCTCCACCAGCACCGCAGAACTTGCAAAACTGCTTTCTGCTCCGGTCATGATGTGCATTGACTGCACAAAATCCACCCGCACCATGGCAGCAGCCGTGCTGGGCTGTATTCATTTTGATCCGAATGTTCGCATCAAAGGCGTGATTTTGAATCGTGTTGCCAGACCCCGACATGAGAATATTCTTCAGAAAAGCATTGAATATCATTGCGGAATACCGGTAGTAGGCGCGGTTCCCAAGCTGCACAAAGAAAGTTTTCCTGAGCGTCACATGGGGCTTGTTCCCACGGCGGAACACAGATGGACGCAGGATTCTGTGATTGCCGCTTCCCAGATTGCGGAGCAGTATCTTGACCTCGATGCGATTGCACAAATTGCCCATGATGCGCCGGATTTTCCATGCAAATATACAAATATTTCGCATCTGCGAGGCTTCAATGGTGAGTCATCAGGTCTGAAAATCGGCATTGTGCGGGATTCTGCTTTTCAGTTTTACTACCCGGAAAATATCGAACTGCTGGCTTCGCAAGGCGCTGAGGTCGTATTTCTGAATGCGCTGAATGACCGCTCAATTCCCCGTGTAGATGCGATTTATATCGGCGGCGGATTTCCTGAAACTCATGCGGAAAGGCTCGCTGAAAATGCAGATTTCCGAAATGAATTGAAAGCATTGGCGGAAAAAGGACTTCCGATTTATGCTGAATGCGGCGGGCTGATGTATCTCGGAGAGCAGTTAATTTTAGACGGAACTTCTTACCCCATGGCCGGCGTGCTGCCTGTGGTTTTCGGCTTTTCCAAAAGACCTCAGGGACATGGCTACACCGTAGTTACGGTTGAAAGAGAAAATCCTTATTTCAAAGTCGGCGCGGAAATTCGGGGGCATGAATTTCATTATTCAAAGGTGCTGGAATGGCGGGGAAATGACGCTGATATGGCGTTTTCCATGAACCGGGGAACCGGCTTCTATAACAACCGAGACGGCATCTGTTACAAAAATGTGTTTGCCACCTATACCCACATCCACGCGCTGGGAACGCCGTCATGGGCAGAAGCGATAGTGAGAAATGCAGCCGCATATCACAACAGAACCTATTGACAATATAGAAAAAGAATTAATCAAAGCTGTTTCCGATTCGCAGACAAGATTCACGCCTCTTGCGCTTGAAAAAATGCTGTTTGAAAAATTTGCGATGGGAAAAAAACAGGCGCAGTCTGTTCTCAAACACCTTGTTTCAAAAGGAGAACTCGCTTACACCTACCGATACGGATGCACTTTTCTGGAACTGTCTTTTTCCAAGCCGGTCCGCATTTCAGAGCATATTGTGCTGACGCCTCCGGGCATTCCTTATGATTCGGACCCGGAAACAGTTGTGATTGAAATCATGTCCGGTGCATCTTTCGGAACCGGCAGGCATCCGACCACCCGCCTGGCGCTCAAAGGCATTGAATATGCAGTCAAAAAATCCGGAGATTTTCTGCATAAAAAAGGAACAAATCTGCTCGACATCGGTACGGGTTCGGGTGTTCTGGCGATAGCCGCGGTCCGGCTGGGGATTGAAAAAGGCATCGGTATAGACATAGAGCCGTGCGCCGTTGCCGAAGCCAAAGAGAATGTCAGGATAAACGGGCTGGAAGATAAAATCCTCATTCATAACGTGCCGGTGGAAGAAATCCGCAGCTTTTTTTCGCTGGTTATCGCCAATCTCCGGTATCCGACCATTGCAAGGCTGTTTTCGCACATTACCGCCGTCACGGAACCAGGCGCATGGGTAGTTCTTTCCGGCATAAAAGCAGATGAGATTTCTCAATTGCTTGATATTTATACGGAAGAATATTTCACATCGGAATGGAAAGCGGTTGAAAAAGACTGGGCGGGCCGTTCTACATCTCAGCACAGTAAAACGGGTTTGTCTATTTTAAGCCGGGCCGTTCTACATCTCAGCACAGTAAAACGGGTTTGAAACCCGTTCTACGCCGAAAGACTGGGCGGCGCTGGTGCTGAAAAAAACAGGGCAGTCGCCCTGAAAAAGAGCGGACTGCCCTGTTGATTTACCGTATAAAGCTGCTTGATAACGCTGCTATTTATTCTTTACCGGGATGGCACTTTGTACAGGTTTCAGGAGCATCTTTCTTTCCTGTTTTCTTATTGTGTTCCTTATGGCATCCCTTGCAGTTCTCATGGAGAGCCTCGGCGTGAAATTCCAATTCTTCTTTCTTGGAAAGCTTCGGCGCATCCTTTCCTTTGGCTTTTTCGCCCGGTTTCTTGTGACACTCGATGCAGTTCTGGACGTTATCGCCCTCTTTCAAATCCTTGAGCGCCTCACCTTTGTCATTGTGATGACAGTCGCCGCAGGTTGCCTTGTAGTCAACAGCGTGCTTTTTGTGCGAGAACTCAACGATACCTTTGGTGTGTTTTTCATAGGCTTTATTTTCCATTTTAATCACATCCGGCACCGTGGTTCCGGCGTTAATCGCAGCCACGATGAACAGCGTCGCAAGACCGGCAATCACCGCTATAAGCAGCAAAGACTTTTTTCCCATTCTTTCACCTCCTTTTCTTTTTTTTTTAAAATCGGCTTTTTCAAACCGAAAATTATCTCAAAATTCCTAATTCAGGGCTATATTTATCAGGTGAGAAAAGTTATGTCAATAACAAAAAACAGATAAAAATATATGTTCATCATTTAAAATACTTATAAAAATAACAGCCATCCGAAAAGCAATGTCTTTACCGGCGATTTTTTCTGATTTTATAAGACACCGGCACCGGGAATTTGTTCAGTCCGAACTGTAAATAACTGAGGAGTCGGGGCGGCTGCTCTGCGAAAAAAACGTGTTGAATCGGCATGGAGATGTGGTAATATCGGCGGATCAGATAGATTTCTCGCAAAGGCGCAAAGTTCGCAAAGATACAAAGAATGATAAAAAAGTTTTTCTTTGCGCTCTCAGCGTGCTTTGCGAGAAATTAAAAGGGCGGGCATGATGATCTTGCTCTGTTGAAAAGATTTCTCGCAAAGGCGCAAAGTTCGCAAAGATACAAAGATACAAAGGCTGTTTTTTTCTATAAAAAAA
>JAIFKL010000292.1 GCA_020049595.1 Desulfobacteraceae bacterium | reverse complement strand
GCGAAGCCCGGCTCTATTCCGAGTGGTGGCGTGAAGCTGAAAAGGAAAACTCTGAAATTCTTCCTCTCGGCGATGCCACCCCGGCCGCGGCAGCACATCTTGAAGCTGTTCAGGCAAAAATTGATGATTATTTTACGCGTTGCAGTCTTGCCGCATTTGACGCAAACGCCGCCGCATCGCTGAACCCGGCTCAGACACAGTATGAAGAACTGTCGCGTAAACCGCTGTCGCCTCTGAGCGAGGAAATCGCCGCATTTCCGCTGGCTAAAATCGAAGCCCGCAACAGCCTGTATATGAGTGAAGGCGTCAATCCGGCATGGACAAAAATCCTCTCAAATTTCAGAGATGAAATTGTGATACCCCTGTTCGGAGGAGACAAAGACAGCCTCAGCGCTGAAGAATGGGCGGCAATTAAAGAAAAATTTGCTGCATACAAGGCATGGAAAGCATGTAAGAAGCCCAGCCCTGTTGAAAAAATAGGCTTGCAGCGAACCCGGGAAATTTTGGACAGCAAGAGCGAGGAAGTCATTTCACAGCTCATTGAAAAAGACAAAGCATTTGAATCTTCTGCCAATGCGATTACATCTTTGGACAAACTCATCCATTACTACCGGGATATTTACACGCTTCTGAATAATTTCGTATCTTTTCAAGACTTTTACGGACCGAAAAAGAAGGCTGTCTTTCAAGCCGGAACTTTGTATCTCGACGGCAGAAGCTGCGATCTGTGTATAAGAGTCAAAGATGTGGCGGCTCACAGCGCACTGGCGCATCTGGGCGGAACTTATCTTGCCTACTGCGAATGCATCCGCAAAGACAGCGATGAAAAGATAAAAATCGCAGCGGCTTTTACAGAAGGCGAGGCGGACAACCTGATGGTGGGGCGGAACGGCATTTTCTACGACCGCAAAAACCGCGACTGGGATGCTACGATTGTCAAGATTGTCGAGCATCCGATCGGTATCCGTCAGGCATTCTGGTCTCCCTACAAGCGATTTGCCCGCATGATTCAGGAACAGATTGAAAAAATAGCGGCAGCACGGGAAAAGTCCGCTGACACCGGCGCGGCTTCATTAATAGAGGATGTCAGCAAAAAGGCAGAATCCGGCAAGTCTTCTGCTCCGCCTCAACCATTTGATGTGGGGAAATTTGCAGGAATTTTTGCAGCGATCGGTCTGGCTGTCGGTGCCATCGGAACCGCGATTGCATCTGTTGTAACCGGATTTATGGGGCTTGAATGGTGGCAGATGCCTCTTGCTGTGGCCGGATTGATTCTGATTATTTCCGGTCCTTCGATGGTCATTGCTTCTCTGAAGCTTCGTCAGCGCAATCTCTCGCCGATTCTGGACGCGTGCGGATGGGCGGTCAATACCCGCGCCAGAATCAATATTCCTTTCGGAAGTTCTCTGACGACCATAGCAAAGCTGCCGGATGGCGCAAACCGTTTGCTCAAAGACCCGTTTGCGGAAAAGACAAGACCCTGGAAGTTATATATTTTTCTTCTGATATTGCTTATGGCTGCCGCATTCTTGTGGCAGAGCGGTATGATAGAGTAGCGGACGGGTCTCACCGAGCCGAAACCGGCAGTTGAAAATGTTGAAAAAAAAGACCCCTGCGCAGTCGGATAAAGGCAATTAAGCAATGGTGCGAAAGCAGTGACAGCGCTGAAAAGACTGGGGCAAACAAAGATTTGACAACTTTTCAAAAGTTGTCAAATCTCAAATGCCGCATCACTGCTTCTCCGCCGCTGTCATAGTCATCGCCGGTTAATATACTCATTAAGGCTTGATTTCAGCTTTTTTTGTTCGGAGAACCCTTATTTTCAAAGCAGAAGCATATTTCAAAAAAAACTGATTCTGACCCTTAACGAGTATAACAAATCCTGAGAAGGCTGAAAAAATTCTTCCCTACTTACGTCCCTTCAAATAATACCAATTCGCTATTGAAAATATGCGGATGATTTCAGCATGAATATGAAGGATATACAGGATTTTCAGAAAATCATCCCGCATATCCTGTTCATCCCTGTCAGTTTTTGAAAGCGAATTGGTATAAAGATGAAAGAGAAAGCATAAACCCTGACTTCAGGCAGTTGCCCCTGCCCCCCTCAGGGGGGATTTTTTGCTTAACTTAATGACAGTGGCCGCTGGACTGCTCTCCGTCCGTGGCATTTACAAAGAAATCCGAACAGGTTTGTATCCGAAGGCAGGACACTCCAGCGGCCCGCCCCTATACGTCAAATTCCGAATCATCTGCATCTGTCAGTTTCAAGTTTTTTGCTGTTCATTAACAGAATTTCTTGACAAACTTATCTTCAAAGATATTATGATATAAATTAAATGAGGATTTGCGGGATGTTCGGGATAAACAGAATCTTGTATTATTCTGAAAATTCTGAAAATTCTGTTCATCCTGATAAAAAATCTTAAACCCCCAAGCATAAAACTTCTGTTTTTGCGCTTGGGCTTTATCGAGGTTAAAAATGAAAAAAAAAATGCTTAAACGGTCAGAAGGCAAAAAACGCTTTACCGGAATATTTCTGTTTTTTCTGATATCCGTGTTTCAGTTGACATCTGTTGACGCGCAGGAAAAAACTGCTGAGGCTGAAGCCGGAAAAAAAGTCGGCGAAGCTTCCGGAGCGGCTGCGGACAGAAACGGGACAGAGGCGGATTCCGGCACGGGACAGGCAGATAAAGACAGATACGAAAAAGAAATTGCGGCTCTTCGCGTTCAGGTACAGGCATTGGAAAAAGAAAATGCCGCGCTGCGGACAAAAACAGAAGAAATTTCCAAGCTTCAAGCTTCAATTCTCAATCTTCAGTTTCAGATTGATGCCGCAAATAAGGCAAAAGAAGAGATTGAAAAACAGACAGGCGAATCGCTGCTTGCGGTTGAAGTGTTGGAAAAAGACAAAGCCGAGCTTCAAAAGCAGGTCGGCATGGCAAATAAAATAAAAAGAGTCTTTGAAACAAAAGCCGCTGATTTCCGAGAAGAACTTGATGCGGCAAAGGCATCCCTCTCCGGTGCCGAACAAATCGCTGCCGAATGCCGGGCAAAAGCTGAAATCTCGGAAAAAGAGGCCGCCGATCTCCGAATCAAACTTGAGGCGGCAAGCGGCGAATCGGCAGAATTAAAATCAGGACTTGCGGAATGGCGGGATACATTGTGTCCTGTTTTACAGTCAAAATGGGCGGACGGAACTATCGGCGAGCGGGAAGATAAATTCAGAAAAGAACATTGTCTCAAGCCACGCTGATTTATAAACACGGGAACATGTTACATGTTACAAAAAAGGAGGAATGTTTATGCGGTTTATCAAGCACACGATGATTCTTATTGCAGGCGCACTGCTGCTGACCGGATGCACCTGCGGACACGCATTGAAAGAACTGAAAAAAAACAAACCCGCAGCACAAGCTCTGTCTGTGGAAGCTTATGATAAGATTCTGGAAGAATATCGGAATATTATCGAAAAATATCAGCCGGATGCCGGCAGCAGATGTTTTACGGAAACCGATGCAGCCATCAAAAATCTTGAAAAACTCAGGGAAGAAGCTTTTTTTAAGGATTCAAAAACAGAAAACACCATTGAAGCTTATGAGGGCTATCTGTATAAATATCCCTACGGGCAGTTTGTGGCGACAGCCAAAGAACTGCGGAATAAAATCTGGTTTCAGACAGATATGAATTTTGACCGCGGCATTCAGTTCCTTGCCCTGTTTATGAAAGCGCAAATGATGCAGCATCAGTCATTTGACAAGCTTTTTCCTGATCCCAAACCCCGGCCGGCGGTGATGGACCCGTTTAAAGACACTCAGACAGGTCAGGAACTCACAGTGAATGACCTGATCGAAAATCTGTTTATCCAGAATCTCAACCAGCATCTGGAGGTTATCGCCCTTTCGCCGGAAAATATTCCCGATGCCGAATTTGTGTTCAGGGGAATCCTTTCTTTGGAAAAAGACCCGGTATCGAATAAACAAAGAAATTATCATATCTACGCCCGGTTGGATGAGAAAAGTACCGGCAGATGGATTGCCGGGGGCGATGTATGGGTCGGGAACTTTCCCTACATTCCCAAACCCATTTACGCTGACATGCCTGCCTATCCCATAGACAGGAATCTGGAAAAACTGAAAGAATCTCTTGCCGATCCGGCTGCTGAAGATAAAGATTATACGGCTTTTCTGGATACCCAGTCCCTGTTGAGCGAAGGAAACAGGCTTTATGAAAAAGGCGAATATAAAGAAGCGCTGAAACGCTATGAAGACGTTTCCAAACGGGAGGACGGGCAGAAAATGGCAGTCTGGCTCGGACTTTACAATATTTATCTCCGATTGAAAGACTTGGAAAAAGCCGGAAACAGCTTCAGAAAAGCGGTTGAAATCGGCGTGAGAGAAAATAATGAAATTTTTTCCAAATTTCTGTTTGATGTCAATTCTGCCTATTTTACCAAAGATAAGAAGCTGTTTCAGGAATATGAAATTCAACTGCGGGAAATCAGCGATTATCTGAAAAAAACAAAAACCTGTGTGAGAATCACCGGTCATGTTAGCAGAACCGGCGACCCCGGTTTTCTGTCAAAAAGAAGAGCGGAAACGGTGCAGCGTATCATGGCTGAAACTTTTCCGAAGATTTACCGATATTCGGAAATCACGGGCATGGGCTATAAGGAATGTTTGAAATGCACGGTTCCCGACAGCGATGAAAACGCCATTGACCGCCGTGTGGAATTTAAGATCATACCGTGCAAATGAGCCATGACAGATAACATCACAGCCATTATTCCCGCGGCCGGCTATTCTTCCCGCATGAAAGGCGCATTCAAGCCCTTGCTGCCGCTCGGCGGAATGACAGTTTTGGAGCGGGTCATCCGGCTTTTTCAGAGCGTCGGCATAAGCGATATTCGGGTGGTCGCGGGGCATCGTGCTGCCGATGTGATGCCCCTGCTCAACTCTTCGGGCATCTGCGGAATTGTCAACGAGCATTATCCTGAAGGCATGTTTTCATCGGTGGTCGCGGGCATCAGAAGCATGTCGCGGGAGATCGAAGCATTTTTTCTGCTGCCCACAGACATTCCCTTGGTCAGACGTTCAACCGTGCTGAATTTGCTCTCAGCATACCGTGCCGGACAGGGGAATATCCTGTATCCGGTTTTTGACGGAATGCGGGGACATCCGCCGCTGATTTCCGCAAAATATGCGGAAGCCATCATGCTTTGGAAGGGTCAGGGCGGTCTCCGGGCTTTTTTGGAACAGCATGAAAGCTCGGCATCGGATGTGGAAGTTGCAGATGAAGGTATTCTGTCAGATATGGATACGGCCGAGGATTACCAAATTGTCCTCAAACGATACGAGAAATATGATATTCCCACGATCCGGGAATGCAAAGCCCTGATGACAAAAATTTTTGACGTGGAAGAAAAAATATGGCTTCACTGTCAGGAGGTTGCCCGCGTTGCGCTGTGCATCGGAAAGGCATTGAATGCTACGGCAGACCCCGGCTTAGACCTTGACCTGATTGCCGCGGCTTCGCTGCTTCATGACCTTGCCAGAAAAGAGCCGTCACACGCGGCAGCCGGTGCCAGCGTACTGGAAAACATGGGATATCAGGCTGTTGCAGAGCTTGTGAAAACGCATATAGATATTCACATCCGGGAAGATGAGCCGATTCACGAGAGCGAAATCCTGTATATAGCAGACAAGTTGGTTCAGGGGGATCGCGTGGTTTCCATAGAGGAAAGATTCAGCGAAAAGAGAAATCGCTTTGCAGATAAGCCGGAGGCAAAGGCTGCCGTTGAATCTCGGTTTATGAATGCGCTTAAAATAAGGCAGCGTTTTGAAAGGCAGACGGGCAAAGACCTTTATGCGATTTTGTCAGCAATCGAACCGGAGCCGGGAGCGTCAGCGCCCTGTCAAATTGACAATTGACAATTGACAATTGACAATTCTCAATTCTCAATTCTCAATTCTCAAGACCCTGATGATTTTTAAAAACCTCAGAGGGTCTGCGAATATTGAAAGCGAATCGGTATAAAAATGATTTACTTGCTGAGACACGGAGAGATCAGTCATCCGGACGGAAAGCGTTTTGTGGGTCAGACGGATTTTCCGCTCAATGAAAAAGGCATGTCGCAGGCGCGGCAGTGGCGGGAAGTATTGAGCGGAACTGCATTTGAGCGGATTTATTGCAGCGATCTGACGCGTACCCGCCGCACCGCTGAAATCATTGCATCGGGGCAGGCGCAGACAGCAGTGAAAATTCAGGCAGTTGCAGAGCTGCGGGAAATCAGTCTGGGAGAATGGGACGGGCTTTTGACGGCTGAGATTCGGGAGCGTTTTCCGGAACAATGGCAGAAGCGAGGAGAAGATTTTGTCTCATACCGTCCGCCCGGCGGCGAAAGCTTTGCGGATGTGCAGGCGCGGGCAGTGCCGTTTTTCAAGCAGATTGCCGCTATATCAGCGGATTCGCACAGTCTCATTGTCTCTCATGCCGGTGTCATCCGAGTCATTTTATGCCATATACTGGGTATGCCGCTCGCAAATCTTTTCCGTCTGAGATTAGATTATTCCTGTCTGAACATGATTGACTGCAAGGGAACAGCGATGCAGCTTGCGCTGATGAATTTCCGCCACGAATGAACACGGATTTTTTAACAAAGAGTTAATGTTATTTTGTCAGCTTAACTTTCTAACTTTCCGATGTCATTTCGAAAAGATTTGACAACTTTTGCCCCGCTTTTATAAGATGACATAAGAAAGGGGTTGTTAAATCTCATACCAATTCGCTTTACGATCTCTGAAAAGACCGATCTTTAAAAGCGAATTGGTATTATAATTATGAGTTACGCAGTTGAGACCTCACCCCCCGGCCCCCTCTCCGAAGGAGAGGGGGAGTGTTCTCCCCTCCGGGGAGGGGCAGGGGTGGGGTTTCTGCGGCAGCCATAATTCCGGACATGTCTCATCAGTTCTGTCTCCGAAAGCACTCCCGACGATTTGCCGCATATTACGGTCTGTTGCAATCCGAATCCGTACCTTGCACTGCTTTGACCCGGCAAAAGACCTTATACGGATTCGCTTTTCAGACCGTACAGCGGTTTTTCAAACCGCTGAAACCGCTTGAAAAGCGGTTTTACGGATAACACAGTTTTTGAAAGCGAATTGGTATTATTTCATCCGTTTCGGCAACAGGACGGACTTCTGTCTCTGCAATCCCCGATTCGACAGGCTGAATTTCTTTTTTTTAATCAATAATATAAATCTGTTAATGCTAACTCCGGCCGGTCAGGCAGCCTGCGCTGAGAAACCCGCTCACAGAGAAATTTTTCTGTAAGTTACTATTTTTCTTCTGTTTTTCTTCATGAGTTGCGAGCGTTCCGTAAAAACCGCAGGCTTTGCAGTGGTATTTCTGATCGCCATTTTCTGTTTTACCGTTTTTCCGAATAGTTATACTGCCGCATTTTCTGCAAGGTATGCTTATCATAATTCCCATCCTTTTTTTATTCTTATTAAGGTTTAATCTTAGTATTGTTAAAATGTTGAAGGTTTAATATCAGTAAAGATATCTATCTTATTCCTGATAATGCAAAATATTTTCATGCTGAAAAAGTGAGTAAACGGGTTGATGAGCATAAAAAAATAAATCTTGTATTTCTGACAAGTTATGCTCCGAATCTTAATCTGATCGAATGTTTTTGGCGTTTTGCCGAAGAAAAGCTTGTAAAAAATAAATATTATAAAGAATATAAGACGTTCCGTGCAAAAGTATTTCAATTTCTCAATCATGC
>JAIFKL010000375.1 GCA_020049595.1 Desulfobacteraceae bacterium | reverse complement strand
TCCAGCACATACCCGGCATCAGGAGTAATCGTAAATACTTGGGTCGTGTTATTGGCTACTGTTACTCTGCCTTCGGGAGATACTTTCCCGTTGGCTCCGTAGGTAACATCCACAAAGGCATAAGCTGCATCGGAACACAGGATAATCAACCCGAAAACAAGCAGAAAAAAACCTGTTCGCTGATAATATGTTTTGATTTTCGACATCGTTCCCTCCAGTTTTAATTGAGAATTGAGAATTGAGAATTGATGCCTCTCACCCCACTTATTTCTCAATTCTCAATTCTCAATTCTCAATTTCTAAACCACTTATTTCTCAATTCTCAATTCTCAATTCTCAATTCTCAATTTCTAAACCACTTTATTTAAAGGATATTCAATAATCCCTTCCGCACCGTTTTTCAGAAGTTTCGGAATCAGGTCTCTCACGATCTCCGTGCTGATGACGCTCTCCACCGAAAACCAGTCAGACTGATACAGCGGCGAAACAGTCGGCGCGTTCAGACTCGGCAGCAGCGGCACAATTTTTTCAAGGCATTTTTCGGGAACATTCATTTTAAGTCCCACAAGCTTTTCCCCCAGCAGAGAGCCTTTGAGCAACAGCGCAATCTGCTCAATCTTATCTCTTTTCTCCGCATCTTTCCACGCCTCATGATTGACGATCAGTTGGGTGTTGGTCAGCATCAGATCATGGATAATTCTGAGACCGTGCGCCCGGATCGTGCTTTCGGTTTCCGTAACTTCCACAATAGCGTCGGCCAGACCGGAAACCACTTTTGCCTCCGTCGCGCCCCATGAAAATTCGACCTTGACATTTACCCCGCGTTCCTCAAAATAGCGTTTGGTAAATCCGACCAATTCTGTTGCAATTTTTTTGCCTTCAAGGTCTTCGGGCTTCCGGGCAGTTGAGTCGTAAGGAACGGCCAGCACCCATCTTGCGGGGCGGGAACTGACTTTTGAATAAATCAGGTCTGCCACCACATGCACATCAGATTCATTTTCCGCAATCCAGTCTTTTCCGGTCAGACCCGCGTCAAGGGTTCCGCTTTCCACATAACGGGACATTTCCTGCGCCCTACAGATGGCGCATTCTATTTTATTGTCATCAATTTCAGGAAAATAGCTTCTGCCGTTGACATTGATGGTCCAGCCGGAGCGTTTGAACAGCGCAATCGTGGCGTTTTGAAGACTTCCTTTGGGGATTCCCAATTTCAGTTTTTTTTCCATTTACTTTTTATACACCTCCTCCGGGTCAAACAGCGGTTTTCCGATGACCGTGAGCGTCCCGTTTTCATATTTTCTGAAAAAACAGCTTTTATGACCCGTATGACAGGCAGCGCCCCCGATCTGTTCCACTTTCAGCAGCACCGTATCATTGTCGCAGTCAATTCGGATTTCTTTCACTTTCTGCAAATTTCCCGAAGTTTTACCCTTTACCCAGAGTTCGTTTCTGGAACGGCTGTAATAGGTTGCCAGCCCCGTGGAAAGCGTGGCGTCCCATGCTTCCTGATTCATAAATGCCAGCATCAGCACTTCGCCGGTTTCATGATCCTGAACAATGGCGGGGATCAGTCCCTTCATTTTTTGAAAATCAATTTCTATCATTTAAAAATACCCTTTACAACAGTTTTTCTTACAGTGATTTTGATGATCAAAATAACATAAAATAATCTTTTCTTAAATTCTTTTTGAAAATTTTTTGAAAAATGCTATAATGAAAACATGAAATAAGAAAGCAATATGTCATTCTGCTGGAATATGTCACTTGCTCCGGAGTGGAAAAATTTTATTTTTGCTTCCGGAGTAGGGTGGACAAAGCGGAGCGTGTCCGCCGTTTATGAAACGGCGGACACGCTCCGCTTTGTCCGCCCTACAACTGTTTTTTCTGTAGAACGGGTTTGAAACCCGTTTTACACATTACATCGGCGGACACGCTCCGCTTTGTCCGCCCTACAACTGTTTTTTCTGTAGAACGGGTTTCAAACCCGTTTTACACATTACATCGGCGGACACGCTTCGCTTTGTCCGCCCTGCATTGCTCCGGAAAGCTGATTGCGTGTTTCAGCTTTATACAAACAGGTAAACATATTTTTTCACGGGAATCAAATGAAATATTTAGCCCCCGGCAAAGACCTGTTCATTCAAAACAGGCAGAAATTTATAAAACATCTCAAACCCGATTCCGTTGCCGTGTTCAATTCAAACGACATCATGCCGGCCAGCGCGGACGGCGTGAGACCTTTTATCCAGCAAACCGATATGTTTTATCTGAGCGGCATAGATCAGGAAGAGAGCATTCTCGTCATCTGCTCCGATGCAAAGGAAGATAAGTATTCGGAAATGCTGTTTCTCAGGGAAACAAACGATCAGATTGCCTTATGGGAAGGGCATAAACTGACAAAAGCCGCGGCAACCGAAATTTCAGGCATTAAAACCGTGTTCTGGACATCGGAATTTGAACAGATATTCAAAGGCTTGGTGTTTGAAGCCGAGCATATTTATCTGAATACCAACGAGCATTTGCGGGCAGATGTGACCGTGGAAACCAGAGATGCCCGTTTTCTCAAACGCTGTATGGCGGCGTTTCCCCTGCACAGATATGAAAGGCTTGCGCCGATTCTGCAACATCTGCGGGCTGTCAAATCGTTGCCTGAAACAGAACTGATACAGCAAGCCTGCAATATCACCGAAAAAGCTTTCCGGCGTCTGTTGGGATTTATCCGGCCCGGGGTCCGGGAATATGAAATCGAGGCGGAAATTTATCATGAATTTCTGCGAAACCGTTCAAGGGGACCCGCATATCAGTCCATCATCGCATCCGGGGTAAATGCCTGTGTGCTACATTATGTGAGCAACGATCAGCAATGCAGAGACGGAGATATGATTCTGATGGATTTCGGCGCGGAATACGCCAATTATGCCTCCGATGTCACGCGTACCGTTCCGGTGAACGGGCGTTTCACTCCCCGGCAGAAAGCGGTTTACAATGCCGTGCTGCGGGTGCAGAAATCAGCCATCGAAATGCTCCGTCCGGGAAACAGCTTTGAGGAATATAACAAAGAAGTCGGCAGGTTGACGGAAAGCGAACTGATCGGGCTGGGTCTGCTCAACGCTGATGAAGTGAGAAATCAGGATAAAGAAAAACCGCTTTACAAGAAATATTTCATGCACGGCATATCGCATCATTTGGGGTTGGATGTGCATGATTTCGGAAGTAAATACAGAAAGTTCGAGCGGGGCATGGTGCTGACCTGCGAGCCGGGCATTTATATTAAAGATGAGGCAATCGGCATCCGAATCGAAAACGATATTTTGATAACAGACAGCGATCCCTTTGACCTGACTTGGAATATTCCGAGAGAGGCGGATGAGATAGAATCGCTGATGAATGTGTAATAAAATTAAGGAGAAAAACGATATGTCAGAACCGAAAGAAATGATTTTTGTGAATGTCAATGTGGAAATAAGCACAGACGCACTTCAGACCATTGTTGAAAATGCAAAAAAAATCGCAGGGCCAAATGAAAACGGTTCTTACGATGTTGACACGGCAGACAAAGTGAGCGAAATCATCTCCCGTTTCCTTCTGGAAAAAGATTTTGACGCATATACGGGTAATATTGAAAATTATAAATAAGACTGAAAAGTGAGAATTGAGAAGTGGGAAGTGAGAAATCACAGCATATTATGGTTCTGGGCTTGGGCAACATTCTTTTCAGCGATGAAGGCTTCGGCATACGGGTAGTAGAGAATTTACAGGAATCTTACGAATTTCCCGAAAATGTCTCGCTTGTGGACGGCGGCGTGCTGGGCTTGAATCTTCTGGGCGTGATTTCCCAAGCGGATTATCTGATCGTGGTGGATGCCATTCGGAATAAAGGCAGCGTCGGCGATTTGTACCGGCTTGAAGGTACAGCGATACCGGAGCGGATTCGGGCAAAAAATTCGCTTCATCAGGTGGATTTTCTTGAGGCTCTGACGCTGTGCCAAGCTTTGGACAAAGTTCCGGAAACGGTCATTCTCGGCGTGGAGCCGGCGGATATTGACACCATAAGCCTCGAGCTGACGCGAACAGTCCGGGAAAAAGTTGATGCTGTGACGGATATGGTCTTGGCGGAATTGAAGCGGCTGGGGGCTGTTGCAAAGTAGGGTGGACAACTTGTTGTCCACCTTTCTCACTTCTCACTTCTCAATAACCAGCGTCACGGGACCGTCATTGACAAGAAACACCTCCATCATGGCGCGGAACCGCCCTGTCTGAACGGCAACGCCTTTCTCTTTGCACTGTCTGACAAAATATTCATAAAGCAAATTGCCTTTTTCCGGGTCCGCGGCATTTATAAACGAAGGACGCCGCCCTTTGCGGCAGTCGCCGAGCAGCGTGAATTGAGATACCACGAGCATTTCCCCGCGTGTTTCCAGCAATGACTGATTCATTTTGCCGTTTTCGTCTTCAAAAATCCGCAGATTTGCAATCTTATCCGCAAGATAATCGGCATCTGCGGGACTATCTTCTTTTGCCACGCCGAGAAGCACCAAAAGCCCTCTGCCGATTTTTCCGATAATCTCATTGTTTACAGATACGGAACTTTCTTTGACCCGCTGTACCACTGCAAGCATGATTATTCCTCAATGTAAAAAAATTAGGTAAGGTGGGCAGCAAGCTGCCCACCCTACAATCCACAATCCCGATAGGTCAGACAGAAATCCTGTATAATCCTGTAAATCCTGTTTACTTCTTCCCGAAAATATCCGCAAAAGGATTGTTAAAGGGTCTGTTCTTGTCTTTGTCTTTTTTCTGCGGCGATTCGGATTTGCCTTTCTGCGCGGTCGTTTTTTTATTAACCGTAGGGTGGGCAGCTTGCTGCCCACCGGACGACTGCCTTGCCGCGCCGGGAACCGTTTTCATGGAAAGCGAAATCCGCTTCCGCGCCACATCCACATCCATCACCGTAACCCTGACTTTCTGCTGCACTTTCACCACATCCGAAGGGTCTTTCACAAAACTGTCTGAAAGCTCGCTGATATGCACCAGCCCGTCCTGATGCACGCCGATGTCAACAAACGCGCCGAATGCCGTCACATTCGTGACAATGCCCGGAAGCTTCATCCCCGGTTGCAAATCTTCTATTTTTTCAATTCCTTCTGCAAAAGAAAAGGCCTCAAATTTTTCTCTCGGATCCCGTCCGGGCTTTGCAAGTTCCAGTAAAATGTCGTTGAGCGTGGGAACACCCACCTTGTCTGTAACATATTTGGAAATATCAATTTTCTTTCGGAGTTCCGCCTGTTTCATCAAATCCGAAACCGTACAGTCAAGGTCACGGGACATGGCGTCCACGATATGATAACTTTCAGGATGCACCGCGCTGGAGTCCAAAGGATTTTCACCGTTGCGTATCCGTAAAAAGCCCGCACACTGCTCAAAGGCTTTGGGCCCCAGCCGTCGGACTTTTTTGAGTTCTTTTCTCGACATAAAAGGACCGTTTTCATCGCGATGCGCCACGATATTTTTCGCCAACTGCGGTCCCAGACCCGAAATATAAGTCAGCAGTTGTGCGCTGGCAGTGTTCACATCCACGCCCACTTTGTTCACGCAACTGACCACCACATCATCCAAAGACTGTTTCAGAGCGGTCTGATCAACGTCATGCTGATATTGCCCCACGCCGATGGATTTGGGATCAATTTTGACCAATTCCGCCAGCGGATCCATCAGCCGTCTGCCGATGGAAATCGAGCCTCGAACCGTGAGATCAAGATCGGGAAATTCTTCCCGCGCAACTTCCGAAGCCGAATACACCGACGCGCCGCTTTCATTGACCATCAGCACCTGAATGTTTTTCAGATTTCCGCCGGCTTTCTGAAGAATACCCCGGACAAAAGCTTCGGTTTCCCTGCCCGCAGTGCCGTTTCCCACGGCAATAGCCTCGGTCTCAAAGGCACGGCAGAGTTTTATCACCAATTCCGCAGCTTTTTCAGGCTGATGCAGATACATGGTATCATGGTGAAGGAGTTTTCCCTGGGGATCAAGACAGACGATTTTGCAGCCGGTTCTGAATCCGGGGTCAAAGCCCATGACACGTTTGTGTCCCAGCGGAGGAGACAGCAAAAGTTCCCGCAGATTTTCCGCAAAAACCCGGATCGCTTCCGCGTCCGCTCTTTCCTTTGTGGCAAGCCGTATTTCCGTTTCCATGGACCGGGAAAGCAGGCGTTTGTAGCTGTCCTGAACCGCGGCTTCGACCATTGCGGAATCTGGTCCCCCGCCTTTCACAAACAGGCGTTTGAGAATTTCAAGGGCGTTTTCTTCCGGGGGCGCAAGGCTGAGATTGAGAATGTCCTCTTTTTCACCCCGGCGCATGGCAAGAATCCGGTGAGACGGCGCATCGGTAATCGCCTCTTCCCATTCAAAATAATCTTTATATTTTGCGCCTTCCTCCTCTTTGCCCGCAACCACCGAAGTTTTGAATGTGGATTTTGCGGCAAAGATATGACGCAGTTCGGCCCGCGCCTGTTCGTTTTCGTTCACCATTTCCGCGATAATGTCCCTCGCGCCGGAGAGCGCATCTTCCGCAGATTCCACGCCTTTTTCCGCATCAATAAAAGCAGTTGCCGCAAGTGCCGGATCCGCGCCGGTCTGCTCGAAAATCGCCAGCGCAAGGGGTTCAAGACCTTTTTCTTTGGCAATCGAGGCTTTGGTGCGGCGTTTGGGTTTGTAGGGCAGATAAATATCTTCCAGAACCGCCAGACTTTCAGCCCCCAGCACTTTTTCTTTCAGTTCATCGGTGAGATGCCCGTGTTCTTCAAGGGATTTCAAGACCGCTTCTTTTCTGGCGTCCAATTCTTCCAATTGTTTCAGGCGGTCCCGAATGGACATGACCGCCACTTCATCCAAAGTTCCGGTGGCTTCTTTCCGGTACCGGGCAATAAAAGGAACGGTCGCTCCCTCTTCCAAAAGCAGGGCGACTGCCTGAACCTGAAAGACATTTATATTCAATTCTTCAGCAATTTTAATGAGATGTGCTTCGTTCATTTTTTTCCTCTTGAAAGATTTGATATTTGACAACATTAGGACTTAGGCAGTTGAAATTTGCCTTTTTGATTTAACCGCAAAGATCGCAAAGTTTTCCGCAAAGTTACGCAAAGATATATTTTAAAACTTTGCGCTCT
>JAIFKL010000334.1 GCA_020049595.1 Desulfobacteraceae bacterium | reverse complement strand
AATAAAAGCGCGGCTGAAAAAAATACCGTGCTTACCTTTTCAACCGTCATGTTCAATGTATCAAGGGTTTCCTGAACCGAGGAGAAAACAGCGGATTCCGGAACCGCGATTCCGATACGCCATCCGGTTGAGGGAATGGAATGGAAAGAGATCATGTAGGGATTCCCGTCGGGAAAAAAGCGCAGGGTATCATGTTCTTTCTCAATTATATGTTGCCCGATTCTTTCAACTTCCGTGTTTACGGATTCCGGCAGGCTGTATCCGTAAACAAAACCGGGACTCATCAAAACAGGTTTTCCAGGTCCGAGTCCGAATATTTTTACATATTCTGACGGAAATACAATGCTTTTTCCATTCCGGTCTGTGAGAAAAGCAAAAAAACTGTTCATTATATTCTGCTGCTCGCCTGAAAGCGCATTCCATCTTTTTTTACTCAGAATATCGTTTATGATTCTGTCTAACATCAGATCAACGCCTGCCGCGCCGATATATTGTCCTTTTCTGTCATAAACAGGCGTGCTTGCCGTGATCATCAGTCCGTTTCCGGCTTTGTTCACATACACATCTGTCCACACGGTATTGTGTCCGGGATTATCTTCGGGTCCGGCAATTTTGTAAAAAATTTCATTTCTGACATCATAAGCCCCGGGCCGCGGCAGTTTTTCCACCACATGAACATTCGGAACATAGCGCATGATTGCCGATTCGGTGACAATATAGGCAGCCGCACATTCGGGATAAAGTTTTTTGATTTCTATCAGCAGGGGATCCGCATGGGAAAGCGCGTTCATCTGCTGGGTAATTTCATAAGACAGCCACGATGCCCCCCAGTACATTGCCATCACTCTGTCAAGCGTGTCATTTGAAAATATGCCGTTGGGCGGATAAACAGCCAGACGCTCATTTGCCGCAAGCCCTCTTCTGCCGTAAACAGCAGCATTTTCCATAAAAAAAGCAGCCTGTTTTGAAATCAGAGATGAGGCGGCAGCAATTTTCTGAAAAGCGGCTTCATGTCGCATGGCTTGTTCGCCGGTCAGTTGGGAGAGAAAATCGCCGGCCTGATTTCTCATATATGTTTCACTTTTGGAAACATAAAAATCTTCGATTCCGACTGCAAACTGTTTTGCGGCAAGCCCCGTCAAAAACATTAGCAGCGCCAGTCCCAATGAAAGGGCAAATAAGAGTCTGAAGCCTATTTTCAGTTGCATCCCTCTTTTTAAAATAGACAACACAGGAAGTTATGCTCCGTTATATGTTTGGCATTAAAACTATATAATTCTATCAGCCTCTTGATCTTTGGTCAAGAAAATGATAGCCTATTTTTCATAATTGAAGCATATCAGTTGCAAAATTTGTTTTTTTTAAAACGGAGCCGCTTCGCAGGAGGCGGAAACATCCGGAGCGCCGAACTGAAAATTCGGCTGTATGCGATCCGGACGTTCCGCATCCGGGTTTAGGGGCAGGCCGCCGGCGCGCCCCTGTCATCCGGAGTGCTGTAGAACGGGTTTGAAACCCGTTTTACTGTGCTGAACCGATATTATAAAACTAAACCGGAGTGCTGTAGAACGGGTTTCATCTGTTTTAAGCCGGGCGTTTCACTGTGTAAAGTTTGAAACCCGTTTTACTGTGTAAAGTTTGAAACCCGTTTCACTGTGCTGAACCGATCTTATATCTGTTTTATTAAAAGCGGGATCATTTCAGCACTCCGGAGATTAAAATCGAATTTGAAAGGATAAAGAATGAAAATAGCAGTCAGCGGTAAAGGCGGCGTGGGCAAAACCACATTTGCCGCGCTCCTGATACGGATGCTGAACGAAGAGGGAAAAAAGGTGCTTGCCATAGATGCCGACCCTGATGCAAATCTTGCAGCCGCGCTCGGCATTAAAAATGCCGATAAAATCACGCCGATTTCCGAAATGAAAGAACTGATTTTTGAAAGAACCGAGGCAAGACCCGGCACTATCGGCGGCTTTTTCAAGCTGAATCCCAAAGTGGATGATCTGCCGGATGCCCTTTCGGTAAAATTTGAAAACATCAAACTGATGCGTCTCGGCGGCGTGAAAAAAGGCGGCTCCGGCTGTATCTGTCCCGAAAGCACGCTGCTGAAGGTGCTTGTCACCCACATTGTGCTGGCAAGGGATGAGGTGGTGGTCATGGATATGGAAGCGGGCATCGAGCATCTGGGCAGAGCCACCGCGCAGGCAGTGAACAAACTCATGGTGGTGGTGGAGCCGGGCAGACGAAGCATTGAAACAGCGGGGCATATCAAAAAGCTTGCATCTGAAATCAGACTGACGAATATCGGTGTGATCGGCAACAAAATCCGCAGCAAAGCAGACGAAGATTTCCTGAAAGCCAATCTGCCGGACTTTGATTTTCTCGGTTTTATGCCTTATGACGATGCACTGATTGAAGCGGACCTGAACGGAATCTCCCCTTTTGATACGGATTCACCGGCAAAAGCGGCAATAAAAGAAATCATTAGAAAAATTGAGAATTGAGAATTGAGAATTGAGAAGCCTGTTTTTATACCCTGTTTTTATAAAAATGCTATAAAAACAGGGGCATTTCTCACTTCTCACTTCTCACTTCTCAATAAAACTGGCGGACATGCAAAGAACAAATCTTACAAAACCCGGACGGAAATCTAAACCGAAGAAGCCGAAAGCCCCGAATATGAAACCCGGGGCGGATGCGAAACTGGAAAAAATTTTTGACGCTATCGGCGTCCCTGAGCAAAAGCCTTTTACACCGGACGAGTTTCAATTGAAAGCCCTTTCAGCGATTGAATCGGCAGACTGTCTTGTCACAGCTCCCACAGGCGCGGGCAAAACATGGATCGCGGAAAAGGCAATTGCCCGGATACGCGAAAAAGGCGGAACCTCCTGGTACGCGTCTCCTTTAAAGGCGCTGACAAACTCGAAATATGCTGAATTTTCAAATATATTCGGGCATGAAAATGTCGGCATTCTCACCGGCGACAGAAAAGAAAATCCCGATGCCCCTGTGATTGTCGGCACCACAGAAATTCTGCGAAATCAGCTATATGATTCCATGTATCTGGGGCATGATCTGGGGACCGATTTTGTGATTCTCGATGAAGCGCATTATCTCGGAGATGAGGATAGGGGCGTGGTCTGGGAAGAAATTATGATTTATCTTCCTTCCCGGATACCGATTCTCATGCTTTCGGCAACCATCGGAAACGCCAATCAGATTGCGGAATGGTTAGCGACTATCCGGGAAAAAGAATGTATTGTGGTGGAGGAAACCCGAAGAACCGTGCCGTTGTTTCCGCTTTTTTTCCACCCTTCGGGAACGCTGTACCCGCTTTTGGCTCATGAGGGACCCGATGAGAAAAAAACAAAGTTATATAAAAAAGTCAGCGCCTGCATCGGCGATAAAGACGCACATAAATCTTCAGATCGCCGCCTGCCACGGATGGGGGAAATTCTGCGGGTTTTGAAAGCATATCACCTTCTGCCTGCCATATTTTTTCTGAAATCCCGTGCAGACTGCGACAGTGCTGTTACATTCTGCGAAGATCATCTGATAGAAGACCCTGACCGAAAAGAAAAATTGCTTCGGAGAGCGGAAGAACTTGTGAGCCAGAGCGAGCATCTTTCCAAGCACCGTCATTTGACGCATCTCAAAGAATTAGGACTGGGATCGCATCACAGCGGACAACTGCCGGCATGGAAACTGCTGATAGAAACATTGATGACCGAGGGACTTTTGGACGCGGTTTTTGCGACTTCCACAGTCGCGGCAGGCGTGAATTTTCCGGCTCGGACCGTGGTTTTTCTGAATTCGGACCGCTTTAACGGCAGAGAATTTCTGCCCATGACTTCCACAGAATTTCACCAGATGACCGGAAGAGCAGGCAGAAGAGGAATGGACAATATCGGATTTGCGGTGGCAGTCCCGGGGAGATTCATGGACATCAGGCATATTGCAAAGCTGATGGGTTCTCCGCCTTCATTTGTGCTGAGTCAGATCAAAATCAATTTTTCTATGGTGCTGAATCTGCTGCTTTCCCACAGACCGGACCAGATTGAAGACCTGCTCAGGCGTTCTTTTGCAACTTACATGATCCTGAAAGGAAAGCGCAAAAGAAAGGCACAGCGTCTTATCGGAAACGAGCATAAATATTTATGGATGGATTTTCTGCATCATCTTGATTTTCTGGCGGAAACCGGTTATGTGGGCGAAAAAGGCGAACTGACCGATGACGGGATATGGGCATCTCAGCTTAGGATTGACCAGCCTGTGATGATTGCCGAGGGATTCCGTCTCGGTATTTTTCCCGAATCTGATCCCGCGCTGCTTGCCGCGATCATGGCATCATTTGTAAACGAACAGGAAGCGGATGACAGGATTGAAAAAGAACTGGTTTCCCGAAAGCTTTTCAGGGCATTGTCTAAGGTTAAACGGGGATTGAAGCCTTTTGCAAAACACATGGAGATGCGCGGGTTTGAACCCAAACAGCTTTTTCTGCGGCCTGCGGTGACGATTTATGCCTGGGTAAAGGGGAAGGCATGGGAAGAAGTGCTTTCTTTTTCCGAAATGGCGGAAGGAAATCTCGCTATGCTGATTCTGCGGACCGCGGACAATCTCCGGCATATCCGCTCTCTCAGAGAGGTATTTCCCCAGGCTGCCGAAAGCGCGGGAAAAGCCATTGAGCTTATCATGCGGGACCCGGTGGCTGCGTTTTATGAATTGTAACCACGAAGGACACGAAAATAACCCGAAGGACACGAAAAAAGCACATGAAGAACACGAAATCCTTTTTCCCATGTTCTGTGTATGCGGGGGTGAGGGGTTCGGGGTGAGAGGTCAGGGGGCGGAGGTGAAAACGAGTTGAAAACTCGTTCTACGACCTCTGACCCCTCACCCCGAACCCCGGCTCAAAAGGAGGAAACACATGGAAAAAGAAATAGTTGACCGCATGGAAATTGTGCAGGGAGACATCACGAAACTGACGGCGGATGCCATTGTAAATGCGGCAAACAATTCGCTTCTGGGCGGCGGCGGCGTGGACGGCGCGATTCACCGGGCAGCGGGTCCCCGGCTGCTGGCAGAATGCCGCACCCTCGGCGGCTGTCCCACCGGCGAGGCAAGAATCACAAAAGGCTATGATCTTCCGGCAACTTATGTGATTCATACGGTGGGACCGATTTACAGCGGAACCGCTCAGGACAGCAGGCTGCTGGCTTCCTGTTATAAAAACAGCCTGAAACTTGCGGCAGAAAAGCATCTTGTTTCTGTTGCCTTTCCGGCGGTCAGTTGCGGGGTTTACGGCTATCCGATAAAAGAAGCGTGCAAAATCGCTGTGGATACGGCTGCTGCTTTTCTGAAAGAGCATCCTTCTGTAAAAAAAGTCATCTTTGTTCTTTTTTCCGCCGAGCATTGCGAGATATACAAAGATTACCTTGCAAAATGATTCAGGACTATATGACTGTAAAAATCAGGATTCCAATATGTTTCAGGAAAAAAGTGTCGTGCTGCGGAATGAAAAACTCGGCGATGCTTATTACAAAATTGCTTTAAGCTGTCACACGGGATATGCGGACGCGCAGCCCGGTCAGTTTGTAACATTGCGGTTCGGAGACAGAATTGCGCCGCTGCTTCGCCGCCCCTTTTCCATACACAGGCTGATTACGGCGCAGGAAGGGCGGGTAACAGGGATTGAAGTGCTTTACAAAGTCGTCGGAACCTGTACGGAAACGCTTTCCGCTTATCAAAAAGGCGATATGACAGATGTTCTGGGCCCTCTGGGCAACAGTTTTCCAATTCCCGATAAAATTCGGCGTGTTTTTATTGTGGGCGGGGGCATCGGCATTGCGCCGATGGTTTTTCTGATTTCCGAAATGCAGAAAAAAGGGCTTGATCTTTCCGAAAGCGCCGCATTTATCGGGGGCAGGTCAGCGCAGGATATTCTGTGCAGAAAAGATTTTTCCGATGCGGGAATGTCGGTTTTTCTGACAACGGATGACGGGAGCGAAGGAAAGAAAGGGCTTGTTACGGAACCGCTTGAAACGGCAATCAGAAAAAATCAGCCGGATATGATTTACGCTTGCGGGCCCCATCCGATGCTCTGCGCTGTTGCCCGAATGGCGGAAGCTTACCATGCGCCGTGCCGGATTTCTGTTGAAACCGTCATGGCATGCGGCATGGGCGCATGTCTGGGCTGCGCGGTGGAAAGCAGAAAGAATCCGAATAAATATCTGCATGTCTGCATAGACGGTCCCGTGTTTGATACAAGTGTCCTTAAAATCTGAGGCAGACCGAAGAATAACATAAAAGTATAACGCCACGGCTGAAAACAGATAAACCCGTTTTACAGGGATTCATAAAAGCAGAACGGCCCGGCTTAAAAACAGATAAACCCGTTTTACTGAGACCCTTCGCTACGCTCAGGGCGACAGGGGTAAGGTTCATCACTGCTTCCGCATCACCACCGAATCTGAAAGGCGAAAAATGAAAGGCGAAAAAAATGATAAAAGGCTGGAATGCAGTTTACTACCGGGAACTGCTGATCATGAAACGGCGGCTGTCACGGATGATTGCTTCCATGTCGGTTTCTCCGCTCCTGTATCTTGTTGCTTTCGGCTACGCGATGGGAAATCATATCAGCATCGAGGGCTGTTCCTACATGGAATTTCTCATTCCGGGTCTGATCGCCATGAGCAGCATGTCGCAAGCTTTCGGCATTGCAAGCGAAATCAATATCTCACGTTTTTACTGGCATATTTTTGAGGAATTTCAGGCTGCACCTATCAGTAACATGGCATACATTACGGGAGAAGTTCTCGCGGGCATCACCCGTGCCTTTCTGGCTGTTCTGGTGATTCTGTTTTTCGGCTTTTTATTCGGTATTGTACTATTTTACAACTTGCTGTTCTGGCTTGCGGTTTTCCTCAACAGTTTTGTGTTTGCCTCCCTTGCCGTGTGCTTGGCAATGTTGGTGAAATCCCATGCGGATCAGGCAATGGTCACAAATTTTGTCATTACGCCGATGGCATTTCTCGGAGGGACCTTCTTTCCGGTGGAACGGCTGCCGATCTGGGCGCAGAAACTGCTTTTTTTTCTCCCGCTGACTCATGCTTCCGCCGCGATCCGCTCCGCATCTTTCGGAAAACAGCCGGATATTTCTTCATATCTCATTCTC
>JAIFKL010000238.1:8884-15242 GCA_020049595.1 Desulfobacteraceae bacterium | reverse complement strand
TATTGAAAGGCAACCACGAAAACACGAAATTCTGAGAGAACACGAAAATTTGCTGAAAATACGAAATGTTTCGTATTTTCGTTTCTTTCGTGTTTTCGTGGTTCGCTTTATTGAAAGGCAACCACGAAAGCACGAAATTTTGAAAGAACACGAAAATTTGCTGAAAATACGAAATGTTTCGTATTTTCGTTCCTTTCGTGTTTTCGTGGTTCGCTTTATTGAAAGGCAACCACGAAAACACGAAATTCTGAGAGAACACGAAAATTTGCTGAAAATACGAAATGTTTCGTATTTTCGTTCCTTTCGTGGTTCGCTTTATTGAAAGGCAACCACGAAAGCACGAAATTCTGAGAGAACACGAAAATTTGCTGAAAATACGAAATGTTTCGTGTTTTCGTGGTTCGCTTTTGTGTTTATAAACGGAGGAAATAAAAATGGCTTTTGAAACAAGGGAACAGATTCTGGAAGAAGTAATGGCAATGGAAAAGCCCCTGTGTCCTCATTGCAAAAAAGAAATGAGCCTGTGGGAAGTGCCGCCCATAAACTTCAGCGACGGATTGGGCTGGGGCGTGCCTTTTCTGTTTCTGTGTTTTAACGATGAATGTCCGATGTATGTGGACGGCTGGAATAATTTGCAGGAAAATTACGGACAAAACGCGTCTTACCGGTGTATGTGCTATCCCGGCACAAAGCAGTTTGAATGTATGCCTGTATTCAGCCCTATGGGCGCAAAAGGACAACTCATTGATGAACAGGTTGTTTTGGAACAGGAAATCCTCAAAGAAAATATAAAAAAAGGTTTTTCAATTCTGGCAGACTGTTATGTGAACAAAGACGGTGTGACGATTCTCAGCCTGCTTTTGGATGCGACGCAGCCCGCGAGGGTCAGGCTGAAAGCCGCTGAAATGATCGGCGATATCGGCGCGGCGGAAGCCATTGAGCCGATAAAAAATGTCAAGTTCGGCAATGAAGCAATTCAGCTTATGGTTGACAAATCTGTCGAGAAAATACACGAAAGAAATTTCACGCGAGAATGTCCTTTCTGCGCCGAGATCATAAAAAAACGGGCAAGTCTCTGCAAACATTGCGGAAAAGAATTGAATGAATAGTGCCTGACCCAATTCCTTCAGTAAAGCGATTTTGCAAATCGCTTTAAGCGAATTGATCTGTTTTCAGCCCCGGCCGCTTTACGATTTCCGAAAGGTGTGCCTTCAGTAAAGCGATTTTGCAAATCGCTTTAAGCGAATTGATCTGTTTTCAGCCCCGGCCGCTTTACGATTTCCGAAAGTTTGCAATTTACGATTTCCGAAAGGGTACGCTGGCGGCGTTACCCCTACGGAGGAAAAAAAGAGCCGACAGACAACAGCGAATAAGTCAAAAATGACAAATAAAAAAACCGTATCTTTTTCCAAAAAAACGACAAATATTTTCTTCCATATTCTCACCAACTGCAATCTTAAATGTCGGCATTGCTATATCAATCCGGATCAGCACGGAAGAAATACGCTCCCGCTTTCGGTTATATGCTCGTGGTTAGAAACTTTTGCGGAAAAAAGCCGCATCGCCAATGTCATTTTTCTGGGCGGAGAACCCACGCTCCACCCGGATTTGGCGGCGGCAGTGAAAAAGGCAAAGCTCATGGGTTTTGCCTCCGTGACCGTTGATACAAACGGCTATCTGTTCCATGATGTGCTGTCAAAGCTGGGGCCCGATGAGGTGGATTATTTCAGTTTCAGCCTTGACGGTCCCACGGCAGAGAGCAATGACCGGCTGCGGGGGCAGGGCGTTTACGAGAAATGCACCGCAGGCATTCGGGAGGCAAATCGGCGGGGATTTGCCACAAGTCTGATTTATACGGTGAGTCAGGCAAATATTCACGAACTTGACCGCATGGGCCCTTTGCTGGAAGATTTGGGCGTCCGCAGATTTTTTATTCAGGTGATCGGCATTCGCGGGAAATCCGCTGAAAAAGGGCAGGAAAAACTTCAGGTTTCAAGAGAGGAATGGAGTCATATTATTCCCCAAACTGCTGAAAAAATTGCCAAACGTGGGATAACCGTCACCTATCCGAAAGTATTTCTCAGCCCGGAAGAGCCGTTTGAATGCGCGGGTTTGGTTGCGGACAACTATTTTATTTTTCCCAACGGCAGAGTGTATCGCTGTCCTCTGTGCGAAGATTTTCCTATCCACAGTTTATGTTTCAAAGACAACCGGCTTGCTGAAACCGAGCGGCTCAACGAGAGTGATTTTTTCAATCTCAGCATTCCCGAAGGCTGCGTGATGAATAAGCTGATACAGCCTCAAAATCTGAGCTATGACAGCATCGGCATCGCCGAATATAAAATCGCCTGCTGTATGCTCAAGGAAGAAATCTCGCATTCTGCTTAGTCTGACGACTCCGGATCCGGCTGACTGAGCGAATACTTCGCCAACAGGCTGCCTTTTTGATCTCGTTCCCACGCTCCGCGTGGGAATGCAGCGTTCGACTGAGCTCACGCCGAAGTCCCGGACGCTCCGCGTCCGTGAAAGGCTCGCCGGACGTTCCCACGCGGAGCGTGGGAACGAGATCAATCAAGTGCTATTAGACGACTCCGGATCCGGCTGACTGAGCGAATACTTTGCCAGAAGGCTTCCTTTCAAATAGAGATTATCGGGATTTGAGAAAAAAGTCTTGAAAAGCTGAAGGCTTTCGGTCCGCAAGATATTCGGTATGATGAAAAGATCGTTATTTCTGTATAGGGGCGCAAGCAATGAGAGATCGCACATGGTTGCCCCTCCCATCACATCTTCATACGCGTAAACAAGCCCGCCCACTCCGCTCAACAGAATCGCGCCGAAACACATCAGACAGGGTTCAAGTGTTGAAAAAATGACGACTTTTTTCCTGTCTATATCTTGCTTGATGGCTGCGAGTTTTCGGAGCGCAATCATTTCAGCATGATCCACCTCATTTCCGGAATTTCCGACAGTGCCGCTTCTGCAACCGGTTAAGATAATTCTGTTTTCATAAACCACAACACAGCCCACAGGAAATTCGCCCCGGGACAATGTTTTTTTTGCCAGTTCCAGCGCGCCTTTCATAAAAAATTTATAATAATCCATTTATGTTATTCCAGTCTGCACAAGGTATCATCACAGGGACAGGCACCGTCAATTTCAAACGCGTAAACAATTCTGGATTCCATTTCCGCCCGTTTTGCCGGAATCGGCGCAAAATCCGCATAAGCCGCATATTGAAGCAGTTGTGTTTTTGAAAGAATGGCTTCAAGACCCGAGTCAATGACTTTTCCGCTCGAACCGTCCATAATATCTGCATCTTCGCCGTTTGTGACCACCGCAATCGGAATCTGATACGACTCCAAGAGCCTTGATGCCGCAAGTACGGGGCGCTGCCGTGTGACTAATGAACCGGGACCGTATTTTATAATCATACAGGTTCTGCCGGACAGGATGATTTTAAAATCCACTTTGATGATTGCCCCATGACTTCCCGCTTTTACAAGCAGGTTGCAACGGGCTTTTATGTCGTCTTTGGAATAGCCCTTATTTTCCGCAAGCAGGCGCGCCAACTTCTGCCGATAACGCTCGTCATGGCTGTCTTCAAGCGTCTCGCCTGTGAGAAAATCATTCAATGTGCCGAGGATAAGATGATGTCCGCCCATATTTCTAAATAAAAAGTCTGTAAATAAAGCGACCCCTCAAATAAATTAAAAGCGTTTGGGAAAGGGAAAAGCCCCCTTCGGTATTCAGATGAAACAGACAGTATAAAGCAAAATTGACAAAATTTCTACTGTATTTTTCATAAAAATGCAGATAAGCGTCTTCATCAACTTCAAGATTAAGCTTCTCGCAGAGGCGCAAAGCCCGCAGAGATGAATCTGATAGCAATTCGAGTTGTCAAATCTTCTTTGTACTCATTTCCGATAAAGTCTTTTATTTTAGGACTTGATTTAAAAGACGAAAACAGATATTTTCTGTCCGACATCAGACAGATGTCTGCAAAAATAGAATATAATATGTCATAAAATCAGGAGATATAAACCCATGACAGATATTTTGACGGCAATAAAAGCCAGAGACCCTGAACAGAGAGAATTTCATCAGGCGGTAAAAGAGGTTATTGAAAGTGTTCAGCCGGTTTTGGACAGAAATCCGGAATATCGCAGAATGGCAGTTTTGGAAAGAATTACAGAACCTGAACGCGTGATTCTGTTCCGGGTGCCCTGGATGGACGATCAGGGACAGGTGCGTGTCAATCGCGGATTCCGAATTGAAATGAACAGCGCCATCGGTCCCTACAAAGGCGGGCTGCGCTTTCATCCTTCTGTCAATCTGAGCATTCTCAAATTTCTTGCCTTTGAGCAGGTTTTCAAAAACGCGCTGACCACGCTTCCCATGGGCGGAGGAAAAGGCGGTTCCGATTTTGATCCCAAAGGCAAATCCGACAATGAAGTCATGCGCTTCTGCCAAAGTTTCATGTGCGAACTTGCCCGGCATATCGGTGCCGATACGGATGTGCCTGCGGGCGACATCGGCGTGGGCGCAAGAGAAATCGGCTATCTTTTCGGCATGTATAAAAAGCTGCGAAACGAATTTACCGGTGTGCTGACCGGAAAAAGTCTGGGCTGGGGCGGAAGCCTGATTCGGCCCGAAGCCACGGGCTACGGTTCTGTTTATTTTGCCGCAGAAATGCTTGCCGTCAAAAATGACACGCTGGCGGGCAAAACCTGTCTGGTTTCCGGCTCCGGAAATGTGGCTCAGTTCACGGTGGAAAAGCTGATTCAGATGGGCGCAAAACCGGTTACAGTTTCCGATTCTTCAGGCTATATCTATGATGAGGCGGGCATCAACGCGGAGAAATTGGATTTTGTGAAAAAACTCAAAAATGTACGGCGGGGCAGAATTAAGGAATATGCGGATAAATATCCCGGAACGGTTTATACGCCCGTGAATCCCTTGTCAGACTGCAATCCGCTGTGGAATCACAAGGCAGACTGTGCTTTTCCCAGCGCCACCCAGAACGAAATCGCGGAAAAAGATGCTCAGAATCTGGTCAACAACGGCGTGAAACTTGTCTGCGAAGGCGCGAACATGCCGTCCACACCGGATGCGATCAACATCTTTCTGGATCGCAAGATTCTCTATGCGCCGGGCAAAGCCTCCAATGCCGGGGGCGTGGCGGTGTCCGGTCTGGAAATGGCTCAGAACAGTATGCGTCTGAGCTGGCCCAAAGAAGAAGTGGACAATCGCCTGAAATTTATTATGAAAAGCATTCATAAAACCTGTATAGACGCCGCCGCCGAATACGGAGCCCCGGGCAATTATATGGCAGGTGCCAACATTGCGGGCTTCCTGAAAGTCGTAAATGCCATGCTGGATCAGGGCTTGGTGTAGTCTTTCTGTAATCTCTCACAAATAATGTCTCGCAAAGAACGCAAAGGGCGCAGAGAAAAAAATATAATATCTTATAAACTTTGCGTACTTTGCGCCTTTGCGAGAAACTTTATGTCTCGCAAAGAACGCAGAGAGCGCAGAGAAAAAAATATAATATCTTATAAACTTTGCGTCCTTTGCGAGAAACTTTATAACTAAGTGCCATGAAACTGACAATTCCTGAAACTGCAAAAGGTCTCGGACTTCCCCTGAATACCGTTGAACGCTGGATACGGCAGGGAAAAATTCCCATACGCAAAGTCGGCGATGACTGCATATTCGAGAGAACAGTTCTGGAGAACTGGGCCAAGACGCATAATTTGTCTTTTTCCTTATCTCAGAAAAAAAATCAGGAAGCCGCTGACGCTGAACCGGAAAGCCTTTTGGCTGCCATGGAGCGGGGCGGCGTATTTTACAATATTGCCGGAGATGACGCCGAAACAGTGCTGAAAGCTGCCGTAAGTCATATTCCTTTTTTATCTCAAAGGATCAGGGAGGAGTTGTATGAAAAACTGCTCGAAAGAGAAGGGCTGACCTCCACCGGAATCGGCAAAGGGATTGCCGTTCCTCATCCACGCTCACCGATGTCTGAAAATCTGCAACATTCTGTTATTATTACTTTTTTTCTTGAAAAGCCCGCAGATTTCCACGCGGTGGACGACCGTCCCGTGTTTGTTCTGTTCATGCTTCTCAGTCCTTCAACCCAAACGCATCTTCATCTCTTGTCAAAGCTTGCTTTCTGTCTGCGGGATGAGGCGTTTATAAAATTTTTGAAAACCAATCCGAAGGCTGCCGAATTGTTTTCCAAAATCGCCGAGTTTGAAAAACAGCTTGACAGTTCAAATACAGTGTAGAACGGGTTTAAAACCCGTTTTACTGTGCTGAATAAGGAGGGCGTATTATGAAATTTTTGAAAACCAATCCG
>JAIFKL010000238.1:0-8861 GCA_020049595.1 Desulfobacteraceae bacterium | reverse complement strand
ACTGTGCTGAATAAGGAGGGCGTATTTCCAAATTTTGGCACAATACCGGTGTGCGGCTTCTGTTTCGCGGGGATGACCGTCTGCTGCTCATGTTCATCGGCATTATTGTCGGCTTGTGCAGCGGACTTGCCGCCATTGCGCTGAACCGCTCGCTTATGGCAATGCTGGACTGGCTTCATCCCTATCGGCATCTGTGGTGGGCAATTGCACTGCCGGGCATCGGCGCGGCGATTTCCTCTCTGTTTCTCAACAAGATTGTGAAAGAAAGCCCGGGCCACGGGGTGCCGGAAGTCATTCACAGCGTCTCGCGTTACGGCGGGCGGCTGCGGTTCCGCTCCAGTTTCTCCCGATTAGTGTCAAGCTGTCTGACCATCGGCAGCGGCGGTTCCGCAGGACCCGAAGCGCCGGTAGTGGTGAGCGGCGCGGCTATCGGCTCGAATATCGCCAGTCTTTTTTCGCTGAATGAGCGGCAGCGCGTGACAATAGTGGGATGCGGCGCGGCAGGCGCGATCTCTTCTATTTTCAATGCGCCCATCGCGGGAATGGTATTTACGATTGAAGTCATTCTCGGCGAATGGACCGGTTTAAATATTGTTCCGGTTGCCGTTGCCTCCGTGGCAGGCACCGAAATCAGCCGGATGCTTCAGGGAAATCAGATTGCTTTCAGCCATCGCCAGTTCAGCATTGATCTCTCAGACATTCTTGCCTGCGTGGGACTGGCTGCGGTCACTGCCGCAGCTTCGATTCTGCTGACTTACATGCTCCGATCCATGCACCGGCTCTCCGGCAGAGTGAAGGTTTCGCCGTGGCTTCGGGCCGCTATCGGCGGCTGTGCGGTGGGAGTGGTGGGATTTTTTTTTCCCGTTGTTTTGGGCGAAGGATATCATTCGGTCCGAAGCGTGATTGAAGGCGTTTATGTTCAGGGCATCGGCATAGCGGCTGCGGCAACGCTGGCGAAAATTATTGCCACGTCTCTGACGCTGGGCTGGGGCGGCTCCGGGGGCATCTTTGCGCCCTGTCTCGTGATCGGAAGCCTTGCGGGACTGACCTATCACCGATTTCTTGTGTTTTTATGTCCTTCCGTTACTTGGGTGAACGAAGGCTGTTTCGCGCTGCTGGGCATGGCGGGACTCATCAGCGGGATGTTGCAGGCACCGCTGACAGGCATTTTTCTTATCATTGAAATTACAGGCGGTTACGGTGTGATTTTGCCGCTGATTATCGTCTCGGCAATGTCTTCCACGCTTTGCCACTATATAGAACCGGCTTCTTTTTACCTGAAAGACCTTGTGGAAAGGGGGCAGTTGCTGCGCCCCGGCACAGACGCCCGTGTTCTGTCCGATCTGAGCATAGAGGAACTGCTTGAAAAAGACTGTATCAGCGTCACGCCGAATATGCTGCTGCGGGATTTTATCGCGGTCATCCAAAAATCGCACCGGAATTTTTTTCCTGTGGAAGATGAAAAGACCGGGCGTTTTCTGGGAATGATTCATCTCGATGACATCCGCCCCTATCTTTTCAACCCCGGCATGTATGATGCGGTATTTCTGGAACAGATCATGAATCCCCATGTGAAAACGGCTCATCCTGATGACGATTTGACAGAAGTGCTTAAAATTATGGATAACTATCGGCTGTTCAGTATGCCGGTCGTGGCAGACAACTGCTTTGTCGGCATGATCTCAAAGGCAACGCTTTTGGATCAGTATCGGAAAGAACTTATGGTTCAGACCTGCGGGTGATGTCAAATGATAACAGGATGAAATATGATGCTCTGATCGGACTTGACTTTTTCCGTCTCTTTTCAGTTTGTGCAGAAAACAGAAAGCGAGATGGAACGCAGTCGGCAACTGAGCGATTTTCTGCAATTCCCCGTGTATGAAGCCGCACGGATGATGACAAAACGCTGATTGTTTCAATCCGATAGAATCACAAAACCAAGCACGTTGTAAGGTGGGCAGAGCCTGATTTGCCGGAGAGTAGCAAACGGTAAAGCGCAGGCTCTGCCCACCTTATACCAAATCGGTTTTAAATAGTTATGAAACGTCGGTCGGTCGCTGACGCTCCCGGCTCCGAGCAGGAAGCGTCAGCGACCTGCAATTTTGAAAGCGAATTGCTATTACTTGATCAGGCTTGAGCTTTCAGCCCCGAAAATTTATTTCAGAACTTCTATCATAAGAGAAGGGAAAACTTTATGCAAACGATCTGTATTCAGACAGATGAGGATATGATGGCGGCATTGAATAAGCTTGCAAAATACCGCTCTGTTACTCCTGAAGTCATTGCTCAGGAGGCGTTAAGGCAATATGTGAATCATGATGAAGCAGACTTGCTTCTGCAATTGCCTCAACTGAGCATTTCAGCAGATGATGTGAAACTTCTGCTTGCTGTCGCGTTATTCAGGGAAGATAAAATTTCTCTTGGAAAAGGTGCTGAAATAGCAGGATTTTCTGAAAAAACTTTTGCCGATATTCTCATTCGGAAAGGAATTTATCCGATTCGGTATGAAGCAGACCATCTTAAAGAGGATTTTCTGAATGCCTGAACTTATTATCGCTGATTCTTCCGCCCTGATTGCGCTTGAAAAAATCGGACTCAGCGATATTCTCTGTAAAATGTATTCGACAGTGCTTTTGCCGGAGGCAGTGATAGAAGAATACGGGGTTCCTGATTTTCCCTGCTTTTCAATCAGAAAGATTCAGGACAGTCTGAAGTCTCTGCTTTCACATTATGCAAACTTGGGAAAAGGCGAATCGGAAGTGATTGTTCTTGCATATCAGACCGGAATCAAAGCAATTATTGATGATATGAAAGCGCGCAAAGCTGCTTTGAAACTGGGGCTGACAATTACCGGAACAATAGGCGTCCTGCTTAAAGCAGAAAGTCTTGATCTGATTTCAAGTGCTTATGACAAAGCCGAAGAACTTCGGAAAAAGGGGTTTTATGTTTCAGATGAGGTATTGAAAGATATTCTCAGATTTAACTCCGGAAAAATGTAACAAAGCCATGAGAGCATGATGCCAACTTACATATATCACAAGAAAAAAGTGAAGAATGACAGGGGTGGAGTGCGCCCGGAATTATACTGCTACCGATTTGCGATATGCTATGAAAAATAATATTGAAAAAGCATTTCAGCTTTATGATCGGCTCTGGGGTCTTGTAATCCCTCTGCTGCACAGAAATCAGCGGCTTGTCCGAGGTTTTGCGGAAAGAACGCTCGAACATCATATTCCGGAAAGCGCAGACATCTGGATTCAGGCAGCATCTGCCGGTGAAGCTTATCTTGCCGAATTGCTGCTGAAACATCTGAAGCCTGCCCGTCCTGTCAGCGTACTTATGACTTCCAACACCGAACAGGGAATGGAAATTCTCACACGCGCCGCTGCCGATATTACGCCGAACAGCAGGGGCGTCACCGCGAGTAAAGCCTATTTTCCTTTTGACCGTCCCTCGCTTATGGAAAAGGCGGTTCAGTCTGTTCGCCCCCGGGTCATGGTGCTGTTGGAAACGGAGATATGGCCCGGTCTTCTTTTTGCGCTGAAAAAACATGGCTCACGAGTCATCATCCTCAACGGAAGAATGACAGACAAAAGCCTGAAAAGATACCGGATATTCCCATCTTTGTGGCGTTCTCTCATGCCCGACAAAATTCTGGCGGTTTCCGAAAAAGACGCGCAACGCTTTGATCTGCTCTTCGGCAAAGGCTGTGCCGGCATGATGCCGAACATGAAATTTGACCGGATTGGCTCGGAGGGCAGCCACGGGGGGCAGCCCCTACCGGCAAAAAACCCGCTCCGAGACCTGCTTCCCTGCGATTATCCTTTTGTTGTGCTGGGTTCCACCGGAGACGAAGAAGAATGTCTCATTGAAAAAATGATCCTGCGTCTGCGCCAGAGACATCCCCAAGCTGTCATCGGACTTTTTCCGAGACATCTGCATCGCCTTGAAAATTGGAAACAAACTTTGCGCCGAATGTCTCTGCCACGGTCTGTTTCATGGAAGGTGCGCTCGGAAATCCGAATGCCTGTTTCCCCCGGCACCGTGATCCTGTGGGATACTTTCGGTGAATTAGTTACGGCTTACGAATTGGCAAAAGCGGCTTTTGTGGGCGGCAGTCTTGCGCCCATAGGCGGACAGAATTTTCTCGAAGCCCTGAGCTGCGGCATCATTCCTGTGATCGGTACTTTTTGGGAGACATTTGAATGGGTGGGGCATGACATTGTGAATCAGGGACTTGTCCGGGTTGCCGGGGACTGGAAAACAGCGGCGGATATTCTCTCGGAAAACATGGAAAATTCACCGCCGCGTGATCGTGTCCGCGAATTGCTTGCTGCTTATGTTAAAAACCGCAGAGGCGGAACGGTTCAAGCCTGCGCGCTGATACAGGATTTCATCTGAATCCGGACAGTGGGGACACGCTTTCAAGAACTGTAGAGCGGCCCATGCTGAAACAGACAAACCCGCTTTACTGAGGACACGGCGTGCCGCCTACAGTTCTGACTTTATATAATCAATAACATCCTTTGCGCTGTAATTCATGCCTGCTCTTTCTATCATCGGTGCCGCAAAAGAAAAATTTTCTCCGGAAGTCACAATCGGCAGTTCCGAAAGACCGTGTTCCCGAACCTGCGCCAGACCGATAGTGGCAAGCAGTCCGTTGCACAGACATTGTTTTCCCTCAGTCTTGTCATGGGGACCGCCCTTTTTGACATAGCTTTGTACCGGTTCGCCGGGGCAGCGGTATCCGATTTCCGAATTTTCTTTGCAGTAAATATGCCGCAGATAACCGAGATCGCAGCATCGCTTTCTTTTATTATAATTATCTGTATTTGTTATACTGTTTTCGAGACAGATGACTTTAAAGGGATAGCCGGTCGGCGATGCCTGAAAATCCGTAATGATATTGAGATTGCCGTTCATGCACCGGCCAAGCACTTCCTGTTTTATTTCGGGTAACAGTGCTGATTCTCTGCAATAGGCAAATGCAGTGCCGACCTGTATGCCCTTTGCGCCTGAATCCAAAGCTTCTTTTAATTTTTTCGGAGAGGCGTAGCCCCCGGCAAGCCAGAAAGGCAGCCCCGTTTCTCTTATTTTTCCAATATCGGGAATGTCTTTTTCAGTGTATTGAAGCGATGACTTGTCGCTTCGTCTCGGAGGCGCATTGTGTCCCCCGGCAGTATAGTTTTCAACAACAAATCCTTCAACATTCCCCGTAGCCCTTCTTATCATATTTTTGGCAACAATATCGGAACTTACGATGGCAAGAAATTTCGGGCGATTGAGTTTCGGCAATTCCTCCGGGAAAAAAGCTTTCGGATCAAAATGATGTGAATAATTCTGATGCAGGCTGTTATCTTCAACATGAAGTTTCAGTTCTACCGTGTCCCAGCGTGAAAGCCCGTCCAAAATTCCCGGAATTGCCAGCGGAATGCCGCCCCCCATTAATACGAAATCCACATTTGCAAGCATTGCGCCGAACAGTGAGGGCAGCGTAGGCATTTGTATTTTTTCCAGATAATTGATCCCGACATGTCCGCTGTGTCCTTCTTTGGCAAGAAAGACTTCGGCAAAGTTTGAAACAATCGTCAGTTCAACGCCTGCCCCCTGCATCTGCAAACCGTGTACTGGAATTAATTTGAAAGGTTTTTCAGGAGGCTTGCCTCCGGGTATAAAATACTGGTCCAAAACGCGCTGCGCCATTTCCGGCAAGGGAAAATCTGACAATGCCCGGCGGATGCTGCCGTCAGTATCTCCCAGTTGAAGGCGTCTGGCAATCACAGAATCAATGGCCGTCCCTGACACCACTCCCATCTGCTGCTGTATTGAAACCGCTTTTGCAAGCCGCCAGTCGGAAACGCCGACGCCCATCCCGCCTTGAATAATTTCAGGTAATTTGTCTGAAGTTTTCATCTTGTCCTTATAAATAATAATTCAAACGATTCCAAAAATGCTTTTATTTATCACAAAATAACAAAAACAGCCAGCATTCAGTCTTATTTTTGAAATTAATATTTTATCTTATTGAAAATACACAATGAATATACAGGATTGTACAAGATTATACAGGATGTGCAGGATAACTGTCGCACCGCCTGAAATCCTGTACAATCCTGTTAAAAGTCCTGAGCCGGATATTCCTCAATTCCGATCAGGTCCGAAATATTGCCGCAAAAAACCCGATGTTTTTCCTCATCATTGAATCCTGCATAAGCGAGCAGTCTGTCAATCAGTTCAATTTCCTGTGCATAGCCGAACCAGGGCCAGTCGGTTCCGAAAAGAATATGTTCGGGTCCGTGCAGTTCAAGCAGCCGGACAAACTCCTTTTCCTCAAGCGTGTGTGCGGCGTTTGATGTATCCATATAAAAATTTTCGGCTTTGGGAAGATGCCTGCAAATATCTTCAAACCGCGCGGTCAGTCCGCCCATGTGCGCGGCGATAAAGTTTATTTTCGGATAGTTTTGAACCAACCGCCCCAAAGCGGATGGCGTGGTGTTGTGCTGAGGCACTGTGCCGAAATATAGATCGGCTTTGTAAAAAGTATCCAAAATCACAAAAAAACGCCCGCCCTGATTCACATTCAAATCCTGTATCATATCAAAAAGCTGCCGGGTTTTCAGTGCATTTAAGGCAAATCCCTGAGAAAAAGAACAGAGTTTTATGCCCCTGATTCCTTCGGATTTCAGCCGGAAAAGTTCTTCACGGTTGTGAGGATAGTCCGGGTGAAGCGTTCCCGCGGAATAGAGAAAATCTTTTTCTTGGGCTGTGCGTTGAGATATTCTGTTGATTTTTTCAACATCCCGCGCTTTGGCAGTGGGCAGGGTGAGACATGCTTTCACACCTGCGGCGCGGCATTCCGCCTCAAGCGCGTCCGCGCCGATTCGCTCTCGCGCCTGATCTGCTTGCAGTCCGAGCAGTTTTACCATCTCAGCTTTTGCCGAGACATTCGTGATAATCTGAGAAGAAAAGATATGGACGTGGCTGTCAATAATCATAATAATATTTAAGACCTTTGAACAATCTGTTTGTTATGATTTCTGCTGAGTGAGAATCGGTTAAAAATGATGACTCTATAATGAGAATCCATCTGAAGTCAAGAAAAATTTTCGGTAGCGGTGCAGAAAGCAGCGATTTGGAGCGGATCAACGCTTTCTGCGCCACTGCCAAAATGACAATGCTCTCCAAAATGTCATTTCAACGAGCGGGATGCGGAAAATCCTGTCAATCCTGTGAATCCTGATCAAACCATGCTTTGACGACCGCATTTACCAGCGATGCCAGCGGTATAGCGAAAAATAATCCCCACAGTCCCCACAGGCTGCCGAATACGAGTATCGCAATAATAATGCCGAGGGGATGCAGATTGACAACGCCGGAAAGCAGCAGCGGCACCAGCAGGTTTCCGTCCAACGCCTGAATAATGCTCAACGCAATCATCACATAAGCAAAATCCGAACCCCATCCCCACTGAAAATACGCCACCAATGCCACCGGCAGGAACAGAACCGTTGCACCGATATAAGGCACAAGCACTGACAATCCTACAAGAAAGGACAGCAGCATACTGAAATCCAAATTAAAATATCTGAAAGTCACGTATGTCACGCCCCACACAGTCAGAATTTCCCATATCTTGCCCCGCACATAATTGCCGGTCTGCCGGTTCACTTCATGCCACACCTCGGTTGCCAGCCGCCGCTCTTTTGGAAGAAAACTTTTTATCCATTCGATAATCATTGTCTTGTCTTTGAGTAAAAAGAAAATCATCAGCGGCACAAGGATTGAATAGACCAAAATGGTGATGATACTTTTTACAGAAGCTAAAGAGTAGGAAAAAAGTCCTTCTACCAAATTCGTCAACTTTGACTTTACCAAAGCGCTGAGTTCCGAACTTAAAGAATTAATCATCGCTTTCAACTCCTGATCGGAAATAAAACCGGGATAGCGTTCCGGCAATTCAGTCAGAACTTTTTGTCCTTTTTCAATCATGGAAGGCAACTGTTGCGCCAAATCAGCGATCTGCTCTGAAAGGAGCGGCAGCAATCCCACAGCCGAAACGATGATGCAAGCCATAAACACAATATAGACCAGCAGCACCGCTGCCATGCGGGGCATCCGGTAACGCTGAAGCCATGAGACCATTCCCTCAAGCAGATAGGCAATCACGATGCTGATAAATACCGGCGTCAGTATGTCTCCCATGATGAAGATGAGTGCAAATCCGAGCAGCAGCAGAAAAGCCAGCGTCAGGACTTGAGGATCGGTAAAACGACGATTGATCCAGTCACGAAACATTTTGAGCATAAGTTTTTTCCTTATGTGTAAACGAGTAATGAGGTGTTTTTTAATCCCCCTTTGAAGGGGGGCAGGGGGGATGTCTGTTCCGGGCAGAGGCATGACTGCGGTAGCGAAACACCCCCCTGCCCCCCTCAAGGGGGGAGTTCTATTTTTTACGACAAATTAATCGCTCTCGGTTTTTCGCCGGAAAGAAAAATTCGCCACATCTCTTTGTAAACATTCTCCATATCTCTGACAAATCCCGGTGTGTCAAAAAGCGGCGATGTGAGACGATTTGCCTCCAATTTCTTTCGGATGGCGTTTAACTCATCCGGATGATGAGCCAATCGCACGCAAAGCTGTTCATATTCCGCAGAGGTGTGAGCAATCAGTTCAGGCAAGCCGACGGCTGTTAATAGACTTGAGGCAACCCGGGACGCGTAATGTCCGCCCTGCAATGTCACCGCCGGAACCCCGACCCACAAGGCATCGCTTGTGGTGGTGTGTCCGTTGTAAATCCTTGTATCGAGAACCAAATCGGCAAGCTTTATGCGGGCGAGATAGTCAGCTTTTGTCGGCACTTT
>JAIFKL010000290.1 GCA_020049595.1 Desulfobacteraceae bacterium | reverse complement strand
GCTTGAAACCGAATCTTGTCACAGAAATAGGACTGGCGCGGACCTTTCAGAATATACGTCTGTTTCCGAATATGACAGTGCTTGAAAATGTGATGATCGGCAGGCATTGCCGGAGTCATTCGGGCATCTTAGGCGCGGTGCTACGGGGACCCAAAACCCTTGCCGAAGAAAAGCAGGTCGTGAATATCAGCTATGAAATATTGGAAAAAATCGGTCTGGCAAATTTCGTGAACGATCTGGCGAAAAATCTTCCCTACGGCGCGCAGCGGCGTCTTGAAATCGCACGGGCAATGGCGACAGAGCCTTTTCTGCTGCTGTTAGATGAACCTGCGGCGGGAATGAATCCCCAAGAGACATCGGAACTGACTGAATTGATATTTAAAATACGGGATCAAGAAAAAATTTCCATTCTGCTGATTGAACACGATATGAAACTTGTCATGAGCCTGTCCGAGCGGATATTTGTCATGGATTACGGAAAAAAAATCGCAGAAGGAACGCCGAATGAGATCAAAAGCAATCCGGTTGTAGTCAAAGCATATCTCGGAGAAGAAACAGATGCTTAAAATTTCAAACATAGAAACTTTCTACGGAAATATCAGAGCCTTAAAAGGCGTAAGCATGGAGATTTCGGAAGGAGAAATCATCACGCTCATCGGCGCAAACGGCGCGGGAAAAACCACCACGCTGATGTCTGTGTCGGGAATTACGCCGCCGAGGTTCGGCGAAATTCATTTTATGGGCGAAGCGATTCACAGAATGAGTCCGGATCGGATTGTCTCTCTCGGCATCTGCCATGTTCCCGAAGGACGCCGTATTTTCCCCTATCTGACTGTAATGGAAAATCTTGACATGGGTGCGTTTTTGCGAAATGATAAGGAAAGCATAAAAAAGGACATGGAATATATTTTCTCGCTTTTTCCGATTCTTGCGGACAGGCGGAATCAGGCTGGCGGCACGTTAAGCGGCGGCGAACAGCAGATGCTCGCCATTTCCCGTGCGCTCATGTCACGCCCCCGTCTGCTGATGATGGATGAGCCGTCGCTTGGACTTGCGCCCATTGTTGTGCGCCGGATATTCGACATCATCCGAAAGATAAATATTGAAAATAAGACTACCATTTTTCTTGTGGAGCAGAACGCAAACCTCGCGCTGAAAGTGGCGCATCGGGGATATGTCATGGAAAACGGGCGCATCACGCTGACGGATTCCGCAAAAAATCTTCTTTCAAACGAGGCAGTGAAGAAAGCATATCTGGGGTTATAGTGCGTGGACACAAATTTTAACCACGAAAGCACGAAAATTATGAAGAACACGAAAATTTTAATATTTTCATTTCTTTCGTGTTTTCGTGGTTAAAACAAAGCGAGGTAAAGATGATTAACGCTTTCACTATCAAAGGATTTAAACAGTTTACAGAGTTATCTCTGCACGATTTTAATACTATCACCTTGATAGGAGGTAAAAACAACACAGGAAAAACAACGGTTCTTGAAGCATTTTTTATGTTTTATGATAGAGGAAATCCCGAAGTTACACTGCGCCATCTTTGGTGGAGAGGTGCCGGCTCAGTACCCTTTAATCCGGATTCGCTGTGGTCTCCGATTTTTTACGCTTATGATATGAGCAAAGATATTGAAATGGAGATAACAGAAAATGATGTAAAAGAACGGATCATTATAAACTATAACAAAGAATTTCAATCATATATCTCTGCAATACCCGTAGAGAAGGGAGTTATACCTAAAATTGAAACAAGTCAGCAGGCGCTGACAATGGAATCTCTCAATTTTGCTTATTATGTGAATGATAAAAAAGGAGGAGAATTCCACCTCATAATTGATGGGACTAAACTACTTATAGATATTAATAAACCAGATATTCTCGAATTGCGAAAACGCTTTAAAGGGGTAAATTTTATAGGTTCGACTTCTCAGCGAAATCCGATTGAAGATTCCATACGATTCGGAGAGTTGGATATTGACGGACAAACCGATCTGATTGTTGATATTTTAAAAATAATTGAGCCGAATTTGAAATCTCTGACAACAATTTCAAAAGGAGATCATGCGGTTATCTATGGAGATATTGGATTATCCAGAAAGGTTCCGGTTTTTTATATGGGACAGGGAACGGCAAAACTTCTTTCAATAATTTTAACCATAGCAACCAATAAAAACGGATTAGTATTAGTTGATGAAATTGAGAACGGATGGCACTATTTACTTCTTCCCGATGTTTGGAAAGCAATTCATAACATATTAAAAAAATATAATTGTCAACTCATTGCAACTACTCACAGTTACGAAATCATCAATTCTTTAGTTAAAGGCTTGTCTCCCCAAGAGATTTCAGATGTGACGTATATAAGGCTTGATAAAGAAGAAGAAAAAATCAGACCTAAAGTTTATAAATCCAATATGTTGATAGCAGCTTTGGAAAGAGAATGGGAGATAAGATGACGGGTATGAGAATTGAAAAAGAAAAGCTGCTGTTAGTTGAAGGAAAAGATGAAATTCATTTTTTTGAAGCCCTTCTGACGCATCTTCATATCAAAGATATTCAACTTATTGAAGTCGGCGGCAAAGATAAATTCAAAGACGAATTTCCCGCGCTTCTTTTAAGTCCGAATTTTTCTATTGTCAAAAGCTATGCGATTGTGAGGGATGCCGATGATAATCCTTATAATACATTTCAAAGTATTACAGATATGTTAAAGCGTTATGATCAGCCGATTCCGACTGCGCCGGGGAAAATAATATCATCAAGTAGTATGACGATAGGTATTTACATTATGCCCGGCAATTCAGAGGAAGGTATGCTGGAAGATTTGTGTTTAAAGACCGTCAGCAATCATCCGGTTTTGGCCTGTGTAGATGACTATATCATCTGTTTGCAGAATAAGCTGGAACATGATAATTTCCCGAGGAACCCGGCAAAAGCAAAAATGTATGCTTTTTTAGCAGGCATGAATAAATTTATACCGAGTTTGGGACTTGCGGCAAAAAAAGGTTATTTTAATTTCGATTCAGAAATTCTTAATGATATTAAAGTATTTTTGCAAGAATTATTTTTTTTGACACGAAAGCACGAAAAACATGAACATCATGGAAATTTTTAATATTTTAGTATTTCAGTATTTTCATTTCTTTCGTGTTTTCGTGGTTCAATTTTTAATCAAAACAAAAGGAGAGAACTATGAAAACAAAATCAGTTTGTTATCAAATTATTACGCTTTTACTCATCTTTTTCCTGTTTGCTCCTGCCCCGGCGGCAGGTGAGAAAATCCTGATGATTATCCAAGGACAAAGCGGCGCAAATACCGAAAGCCTCCCGCCGATGATTGTCGGAAAGCTTATCGGCATGAATTATCAGGCAGTTACGCTTGACGATCTGAGTCCTTCCTCTCAGCTCACTGCCGGAGATATTCTTGAAGCCAAAAAAGGGAATATTCCGACAGCGCAAAAAGCCGCTGCTGACTGCGGCGCAGACCTGATTCTCATGGCTTCTGTCAAATCCCAAATCAGTCCCCAAGAGTTATATGGGGTAAAAATGAACAAAGCCGTCGCTACTGTGTCTTACAAGCTGATAGATGCGGTTTCCGGCAGCGTCGTCACTACGGACAGCACGCAATATCGGGGCGCAGGCACAACGCCGGAAGAAGCGGAACATGCTTCTTTCATTAAGGCGAGCGATGCGCTGGCTCAAATTGCCGCAGAAAAAATGCCGGCAGCGGCTGCTGCAAGTCCGAGAAGAGAGGTCGCTGCAAAAATTATTCGGCAGCCCGCTCTTTCAGCCGCTCCAGACATTTCCGATGCGCCTCCGGAAATCATTATCAGCAATCCGCCGCCAAGCCGTGGGGTTACCAGAGCCTTAACACGAGGCATCACCCGCTCCTTCACACGAGGCATCACTCGTGGCGTCACACGAGACATCGGTGAAAACAGATTTACCATAAAAGGTGAAGTAAAAGACAAGACAGGCATTCGCTCTGTAAAGATCAATGAGCAGTCTGTGACGCTTGACTCGGGGGGCAGTTTTTCGCATGATGTTGCGCTCTCCGCCGGAGAAAATACTTTTCTCGTGACAGCAGTGAACACTGCCGGAAAAGCTTCGGAGCATGAGGTAGTCATCACGAAACCGGCAACAGCTTTAGTTCCCGGAATGAAGCCGGTACTGTGGGGGCTTGCTGTCGGCGTTTCCCGGTATCAGAATGCGGCGCTGAATCTTGAATATGCGGACAAAGACGCGCTGAGTCTGGCGCAGTCCATTGAAAAACAGCAGGGCAAATTATTTTCCGAAGTGCATTTCAAAACATTAGTCAATGAGAATGTCACCAGAGACAATATTCTTCAGCAAATCACCGCGCATCTCGGAAAAGCCGCGCCGGACGATGTTGTGTTCATTTTTATCGCGGGACACGGCATCAAACACGAGCGTTCAGGCTCATATTATTTTGTGCCGTATGACGCGGACGCGGATTCAATTCTGTCAAAAGGACTGCGAATGTCTGATTTTGAGGAATCGGTCAAAATTCTGTCAAAAGATGTGAACAAAGTCGTTATTGCAATGGATACCTGTCATTCCGGCGCGATGAACGTGGGGTCAAGGGCATTGGAGGGCGGAGAAAATCTTGCGGAAGCCCTGAAAGCCGCAAGCGGGCTTTTTATTCTTGCGGCTTCAAAAGGCGGCGAGTCATCTTTGGAAGATGAGAAATTTAAGATGAACGATAAGGATTCGGGTCACGGGGCATTTACATTCGCTCTGATAGAAGGCATGTCAGGCAAGGCAAACTATGACGGAGACGCATATATTTCTCTAAACGAACTGTTTCAGTATGTTGCCAAGCAGGTTCCCCGCATGACAGAAGGCAAGCAGCATCCGTATTTCAGAGCCGATGGGACCGATATGCCCTTTATTTTGTTGAAAGAGTAAACCTCACCCCCCGGCCCCCTCTCCGAAGGAGAGGGGGTGTTTCTCCCCTCCCTTTTGGGGAGGGGCCGGGGGAGAGGTTTCAGTGAGAGGTAGTTGAAAGGAAAAAAATATGAAAAAATTACTATCGTTTGTTATCGTGTTGTTGTCGGCGACGCTGATGCTGACATCAGGATGTGTGGAAACCGGAAATGTTAAAAAAGAGTCATCAGCAGAAAGCGGAAAGCCTGAGCCTGCAAGCAAGTCGGAGCCGGCATTCGGGACAAAGCAAAGCGATGAGACATCGGTGCCGAGTTATACCGGAGAGGCACCGAAAACGCTGGCGATTTTTCCTTTTGAAAACAATTCCGTCACCAACCCTCAGACCTTTACGCCTTTGTGCAAAGGGCTTGCCGCGATGCTGATTACCGATCTCAGCAAATCCGGTTCTTCGCTGAAGGTCATCGAGCGGGAAAACATCAAGGCATTGATTGAGGAAATGGCATTCAGCGAAAGCGGCGTTGTGGACGAATCCACGGCGGTCCGGCTGGGAAAAATTCTGGGCGCGCAGTCCATTGCTTTCGGGTCATTTATCGTGATGGGAAATCAGGTTCGCATTGACAGCCGGATCATAAAGGTGGAAACCGGCGAGTTGATTATGGCGGACTCGATTATGGGCGGCAGCGACAATTTCATGGGATTGGTGAACGATTTGGCTCGAAAGCTTGCCGCAAGCCTGAAAGTGGCGTTTCATGCAGCAAAACCCGGAACGCAGAGCAGTCTTGACGCCGCGCTGTTTTTCTGCAAAGGCTTGGACGCGTTTGACCGAGGTAATAAGACAGAAGCGGATTTGCTCTTCAGGAAATGCCTCGAACTTGATCCTGCTTATAAAATGCAGGTGGAAAATATTCAGGGGATTAATTAACATAGGAGTCAGGCAGTTGGGTTTCTCAGTAGAGCGGGTTTTAAACCCGCTCTACATCGGACGCGGAGCGTGGGAACGAGAAATTCAACTGCGTAACTCTGATAATGATTGAAAGGAGAATTTTATGCAGAAAAAATTGAGGTTTGTCTTAATTGTATGGTTTGTCACGTTGATGGGCATGTCCGCAAGCGCGCAGGATGACGCCCGCAGGTTTTACGATGCGGGGCTGTTTGCCTATCAGGACGGGGATTATCAGGCGGCTGAACAAAATGCGAAACGCAGCCTCGAACTTGAACCGGAAAATCCGCTTTATCAGCATCTCTTGGGAAAAATTTATTTGAAAACAGAGAAGTATGATGATGCCGAGTATTATCTTAACCTGGTCCGGATTAAAAATCCGAACCAGTCGGAATTTCTTTATGACTGGGCTTTTCTGAAGTATAAAAAGGGAAAATATGATGAATCTGCCGAGTTGTTTGTGGAAGTCGTCAAAAAGAATCCCTCGGATGCGCTTGCCCACTATCACGCAGGCATGAGTCTGTATGAGGAAAAACGCTACTCAAAGGCATTGAATTATCTTTTAAAATCTGCGGAGATGAGTCCCACCATTCAGCCCAATGCCTCTTATTACGCGGGCGTCTGTTACTGGTACACCGGAAAAGTCAAAGATGCGGTTGAAAAATTCACTTTAGTGAAAGACCATGCCGACACGGAAGAACTGAAAGCAAATGCCTTAAACTGGCTTCAGACCGCAGAAAGCGAACAGCCGAAAAAGGCTGTCAGACCTTACAGCTTTTATCTCAAACTCGGATACCAGCATGACGACAATGTGATGCTCGAACCGGACGAGCCGTTAATCACGGATGCGCCCTCGGATGAGAGCGATTCAGGATTTGAGGCATTTTTCTCCGGCGCATACAATTTCATCGCCGGAGAAAATGTTGTCATCGGAGCGGGTTACAGCCATTATCAAAGCCTGCACAACGATTTGAGCGAATACGACCTGACCGGCAGCATGGGAAATCTTTATGCGGAATACCGCTTAAATCCTTTTACCTTTGCGTTCCGTTATCTGCCGTCCTTTTTCTGGGTGGATTTTGAAAAATATTTGGAACGTCATCAGTTCAAGCCCGAACTGATATGGCAGGTCAATGAGAATTTTTCTGCAATATTTTCATACGTTTATTCTTTTAAAAACTATTTCAAAATGATAGATGACAACCGGGATGGGAATGTCAATGAATTTGGGATAGATGCTTATTACAATATCCTGAGCAGCAAAAGTTATGTCTTCGGCGGTCTTCGGCGGTCTCGGATATGAAAAAAATTCTGCTTATTTGGATGAATCCTACGGCGGATTCAACATGAAAGCAGGCATTTCCCTTGAACTTCCGTGGGAGTTGAATCTCATCATGACAGCAAAATATCACAGCCGGGATTATGATGATACGGACATTGAGTACGGAGTAAAGCGGGAAGACACAAAATATTTCGGCGGAATATCGCTTTCCCGCAAGATTTATCGGGACTGGCTGAAGATTCAGGCGGAATTTGACTACACGAAAAATGACTCCAATCTCAAAGATTACGAATATGACCGGAATGTGACGGGCTTATCGCTCATAGCGGAGTATTAGCAAAGAGCGTACAAATATTTCGCCCCTACGGGCTACAAATATAATGCCCCTACGGGGCTACAATCGGCTGCCGAATAGCTCCGTAGGAGCGTCATATTTGTAGCAGAAAATGTCCACTCGGGTCGGAACTCCGTAGGAGTGACATATTTAGCCAAAATGATTCTTAGCAAAGGCAGGCCGCCGGCTTGCCCATACAGAAAGGAACTAAGGAAATGCTGAAAAAAATATATGTGATTTTGGGCATCTTGTTTTGTGCGGGGCTGCTGCTTGTGTCCGGTTGCAGCACTCTGCGAACCGCTGAAGTAAAAATGCAGCAGGAAAATTATGCGGAAGCCATACCGCTTTACCGGCAGCATCTTGCCAAAAATCCTGACGAATTTCGGATAAAGAGCCGCTTGGGATTTGCCTATCTGAAAACAGGACAGTTGGACGCGGCAATTAAAACCTTTGAAGAAGTGCTACAAACCGCTCCCGGGGATCCCTATTCGGTGCTGTATCTCGGTCTGGCATATCTCAACAAAGAAGAAACCGGAAAAGCCGTAACACTCTGGCAGGGTTACAAAAACCAGAACGAGCCGGCGGTGGAGGCGGAAATACGGCGTTTTCTGACCCTGCTGCAAATCGCAGACAGCCAGCGCAAAGCCGCACAGGCGTTGGCACAGGAGCAAAGTCTCACGGCTGCGACGCCGGACGCCGAGACTTTTGCCGTGTGTTATTATGACGATCTTTCGCCGGATAAGAGTTTGCAAGCATTTCAGAAAGCGCTGGCGGCAATGGTCATCACGGATTTGTCCAAAATAAAGACAATCAAAGTGGTGGAGCGGATTCAGATGCAGGCGCTTTTGGAGGAAATGAAGCTGGGACAGACCGGCGTTGTTGATGCGGCAACCGCGCCCCGGCTCGGCAGGCTGCTGAAAGCCGAAAATCTGATTACCGGCAGTCTTGCGCTCGGCAGCATTCAGGCAACTACCGTGCTGACATCTTCAAGCAAAGGCATGGCCACAGCATCGGTCACGACTTCTGTGGAGCAGGACAATTTCTACGAAC
>JAIFKL010000155.1 GCA_020049595.1 Desulfobacteraceae bacterium | reverse complement strand
TTCATCTCCGATTTCGGCTGTTTTCACGCTCACGACTCCGTATTCGGTCTGAATCTGCTTTAAAGTCCGCCGGGCTTTGATGCGGCGGTCAATGCGCCAGCGCAGCCCGATGGTGGTGGTTTCTCTCATCAGAAAATGAGATATTTTCTCCACATTTTCCGGCGGGCAGATGACGGTGAGCAGCGTGGCGGGGCGGTTTTTTTTCATCTGAATCCGCGTCAGAAACACATCCAGCGCGCCTATTTCCGGCAATTGCTGCATCACATATTCGTATATCTGAGGATTCATATCATCAATGCCGGTTTCAATCACAGCGGTCTGATCGGTCTCATGTTCTCCTGTTTTTTCAAGCGCATCGCCGATAATCACTCGGAGCAGATTGGGAATCTCCCGTTCCGCACTTCCCGCGCCGTATCCGATTTTCTCAGCAGTCATGGGAGGCATGGGACCGAAGCCGGATGAAAGCGTTGTCAGGATTGCCGCGCCTGTGGGCGTGAGAAGTTCGCCTTTAATTTCAGTAGAATAAGCCGGTTTTCCTTTTATAAGTTCCATTGTTGCCGGGGCAGGCACGGGCAGAATACCGTGAGCGCATTTCACTGTTCCGGTTCCTACATGAAGGGGCGAGCAGTAAATCTTTTCGATGCCGAGGAGAGACATTCCCGCAACGCTGCCCGCCACGTCAATAATCGCATCCATCGCGCCGACTTCGTGAAAGTGAATATTTTCAATATCCGTGCGGTGAACTTTTGCTTCTGCTTCCGCAAGCCGCGTGAAAATTTCCGTACTTTTTTGCTTGACGGCGGCTTTCAGATCACTCTTTTCTATGATTTCTAAAATATGAGACAAATGCCGGTGATGGAGGCTGTGATGCGCGTCGTCCACGCTAACAATTGCCTGAGTTCCGCCGATGCCGTTTCTCATCGCCTTCTTAACCGTCAGATCATAGTGCGTGAGATGAAGTTTTGCGATTTCCTGTCTGAGTAGTTCGGGATCGAGTCCCGCGTCCGTCAGCGCGCCGAGAATCATGTCGCCGCTTGCGCCTGAAAAACAGTCAAAATAAGCTATTTTCATGGTTTGTTGTAAGCCTTAATTCCGGAGTGTATATGTAGAACGGGTTTCAAACCCGTTTTACTGTGCGAAACCAATTTTATAAAATTCGGCTTTTCCGCACTCCGGATTATTTTTTTCCCAATCTGTTAATAAGACTTGCCTGATAGCCCGCGCCGAAGCCGTTGTCTATGTTTACCACAGACACGCCCGAAGCGCAACTGTTGAGCATACTCAGGAGCGCAGCCAATCCGCCGAAGCTTGCGCCGTAACCGATGCTGGTCGGTACACCGATCACAGGGCAGGAAACCAATCCGCCGACAACGCTGGCAAGCGCGCCTTCCATGCCCGCGACGACCACCGCTACATTTGCCTCAAAAAGATCATCCCGCACATCTAACAGCCGGTGAATACCGGCAACGCCCACGTCGTAGATGCGTTTCACCTGATTTCCCAGAACTTCAGCCGTAACCGCCGCTTCTTCCGCCACCGGAATGTCGGAAGTCCCCGCAGTGACGACAACGATATTGCCGATTTTTTCCGCCGGCTGGGGCTTGATGACCGCAATCCGGGCAAGATCGTAATACACCGAATCTGCTTCTACTTCCCGGATGGCTTCAAATACTTCTTTTCCGCATCGGGTCGCGAGAATATTGCAATGACGCTGAGATATTTTTCTGACAATGCCCTGAATCTGTTCAATACTTTTGCCTTCGCAGTAAATGACCTCCGACACGCCGGTGCGGATGCTCCGGTGATTGTCAATTCTGGCATATCCCAGATTCTCAAAAGGGAGATTTTTTAACTCATGTACGGCAGCGTCTATATCCACACCGCCGCTTTGAACCTGCTTCAGCAGGTCTTTCAGATATTTTATGTCCATAATTTATAGATTTACTAACCTACAAATATTGCGCCCCTGCGGGGTCTGTGTAATTTTATAACCTGCTACAAATATGCCGCCCCTACGGGGCTTAGGGGCTTATTCAATATTTATAGATTTACTAACCTGCAAATATTTCGCCCCTGCGGGGCCTGTGTAATTTTATAACATGCTACAAATATGCCGCCCCTACGGGGCTTATTCAATATTTATAGATTTACTAACTTTGATCAGCTCCGTCAGGAGCGGCATATTTGTAGCACAATGACATCAAGAAGTTATATGAACTCCGTTAGGAGTGATATATTTCTTTTTAAAATCTCTGATTAAAAAATAAAATACGCCGACCAAAAGCAATACCTCTGATGAGACAATAAAAAAAGCCTTTTTAAATCCGATAGTCTGACTAACAGTTCCCATAATTGCCGAACTGAGCATCATGCCGAAATAAATACAGGTGTTATATCCGCCCATCGCAAAGCCCCGCGCCTCTGAAGGAACGACTTCAGCAATCAGCGCACCGACTGATGTAAATGCCAACCCGAAACCGGCTCCGACCATAACCGCGAACAGAATGAAATGTCCTATCGTTTGAGATATTCCGAAACCGGACATTGCCGCGGCAACGCCCATGAATCCGATGACGACAAGCAGGCTGCGCCTTCCGATTCTGTCGCTGAGATAACCGAAAGGAATGCGTGAAAGCGCGTTGGAAATCGCCTGAGCGGAAAAGATTAACCCGATCTGTCCGACACTCAAGCCCTGATTTTGGGCGTGCAGCGGAATAAAGGTAATAAACATGCCAAGCCCGAAACAGCCGCCGAGAGCCGTGAGCCAGCAGGCAATCAGCGCACGGTTTTTGAAAAGCGTTTTTACAACAACGGCTTTTCTTTGCCGGTTATCAAGAGACGAAGACGAAGGAAAGAATAACACAAGTATCCAAAAATTCACAAAAATCAATATTCCTGAGATAAGAAAAACACGGATAAATCCGAATTCCTGCGCCACAATGCCTCCGATGGCAGGTCCCACGCTCATTCCTCCGAAAAGCGCGGTGGTGTACCATCCGTAAGACCGCCCCAAATGCGTGGGCGGAGAAATATCCGCTACATAAGACATCATCGTAGGACCGAACGCGGCAATGCCTACACCGAAGAGCAGGTAAATAAAAGTCAACTGACTGAATGTTTTTGAAAAACAGAGCAGGAAAGAAGATAGCATCAACATCACCAGTCCGAAAGCCGCGACCCGCTTGCATCCCACACGGTCTGACAACATTCCCGAAGGCAGAGACAGCAAGCCTGCCATGAGAAAGAAAGCAGAATTGATGATGCCTATCTGTGCAGTCGTAATATTGAGAGTGCGCGCGTAAAGCGGCACCACCGGAAGTCTCATGTAGGAGGCGGAATAACTGCCGAAAGAAATTGCACAGCAGACAAAGAGCAATGCAATATATGACGACGCGGCTTTGCAATCAACAACTTTCATCTGTTCCATTTCCTGCTTTTCTTTACCTTTCGTGTTTTCGTGGTTCAATGTTTAAAGCAATTTCAGCAACTTTTTCCGAAGCCCCGGAACTGCCCAGCAGATTCCGTATGCCGAGAAGTTCTTTTCTCATGCCTTCAAGACTACTCGGATGATTTATCATGTTCAGCACCGTCGCCGCGATATTCTCAGGCGAGGCATCATCCTGAATCAGCTCGGGAACAAGCGATTTTCCGGCAATGAGATTCACGAGACAAATATGATCTACCTTTATCATGGCTCTGCCGATGAGATAACTTATCGGAGACACTTTATACATGATGACCATCGGGACGCCGGCAATGGCAGCCTGCAATGTCACCGTGCCTGACGCGGCGATCACGAGCGAACAGGTTTCAAATACTTTCTCTGCGCCAGAGACAATTGAGAGACGAAACATTTCCAGCATCGCAGATGCGGAATATTTGTAGCGAGAAATGATGTCTTCTACGAGTTTCTTTTCTACCGAAGGCGCAAGGGAAAGTGTGAAACTGATGTCCTTGCGCTGTCTGCTCAGGATATTTGCCGCCTCAAGCATTACCGGCAGATGTCGTGAGACTTCGCCGTCACGGGAGCCGGGCAGAAGACCTATGTTGATGGTGCAATTGCCTGAAATCGGACGGTTTGCAATCTGCCTTTTGCTTTTCTCTTTTTCGCCGTCAAGCAGCGGATGCCCCACGAATGTCACCGGAATCTTGTGCTTTCGGTAGAATGTCTCCTCAAAAGGCAGAATAACGGCGATATGACTCACAAGTTTTCCGATTTTTTTTACTCTGCCCGAGCGCCACGCCCATATCTGGGGGCTGATGTAGTACAGCACCGGAATACCGAGCCGTTTCGCTGTTGCCGCGATGTGAAGATTAAACTCCGGGAAATCTATCAGAATCAGCAGATCAGGGCGCAGATTTCGTAAGGTATTTTTGGCGGCAGACATGCCTTGAAAAATACCCGGCAGTTTGGAAAACACTTCGGTTATGCCGACCACCGAGAGCATTGAGGCATCTGCCAAAATTTCAACGCCTGCATCTCTGAGCGCGTTTCCGCCGATGCCGCAAAAAGAAAGTTTCGGGTTGCGCTTCCGCATGGCATTCACCAACTTTGCTCCGTGAAGATCGCCGGAAGCCTCCCCCGCTATTATCATGATGTGTTTTGTCATTTGTCAAAAATTTTATTATTATAAGGTATTATATCGTTCCCATTCCGGAGTGCGTCATCTTATAAAAACGGGGAGCGAAGCGACCGAATTTTGTAAAATTGGTTTAGCCGTAGAACGGGTTTCAAACCCGTTTTACTTTGCTGAAATGAGCGAAGCGACCGAATTTTGTAAAATTGGTTTAGCCGTAGAACGGGTTTCAAACCCGTTTTACTTTGCTAAACCGATTTTATAAAATTAGGCATTTCAGCACTCCGGATGTCAGTCATTTTTTCTTCTGATCTGTTCCATAATACTTAAAGCAATCTTTAAGGCGTCGCGTCCCATCTGACCTGTAACTTCGGATGTTTCCCGTTTTCTGACTGCATTTACAAATGACTTCAGTTCCTGTTCCAGCGCATCACCGTCCGCAAAACAGGTTTGACTGATTTCCATGCCGGGTATCAGATCAAAATTCGGCATGTTATTTTCGATATGCTGCATTCCGATTCCTGAATCATCCCGCATTCGCACCGCCGTAATTTCACGGCTTGCAAAATCCACAGAAATATAGGCATCTTTCTGAAAAAGCCTGATTTTCCTTTCGTTTTTCATCGAAATTCTGCTGGCAGTCACATTGGCAACACAGCCGCTTTCAAATTCCAGACGTGCATTGGCAATGTCTAAAAGCCCGGAAATCACGGAAACGCCCGAAGCATGAATTTTTTTCACCTCTGATTTGACAAAATTAGATATAATATCAATATCATGAATCATCAGATCAAGCACGACACTCACATCCATGCTTCTGCCTTTGTAAACGCTGATACGATGAGACTCGATAAACATGGGCTTTTTTATGATTCCCTGCAATGCAATCACCGCGGGATTGAAGCGTTCCAGATGTCCCACCTGTACGATAAGCCCTCTTGACTCCGCAATTCGGATTAGCTCTTCCGCTTCTTCAAGCGTGCTGGTCATGGGCTTTTCAATGAGAACATCCACGCCATTTTCCAGAAAATCTTTGCTCACGGCAAAATGATCGTGGGTCGGCACCACCACACTGACCGCATCAACTTTTCCGATAAGTTCATGATGCCGGTAGTATGCCTTGGTTCCAAATTTTTCGGCAATACTTTCAGCTTGTTGTTGATTGGTATCTGCCACGCCTACCAGTTCTGCATTCTCCATCCGGGCATATTTTTCCGCATGAAATTTGCCGAGATAGCCGACGCCGACAACGCCGACGCGGAGTTTGGCAGGTTGCAGGTTGCAGGTTGCAGGTCGCAGGTCGCAGGTCGCAGGTCGCAGGTCGCAGGTCGCAGGTTGCAGGTTGCAGGTCGCAGGTCGCCCCCTGCAACCTGTCCCCTGTCCCCTGCAACCTGTCCCCTGTCACCTGCCTCCTGCCCCTCGCCCAAAGCCACAATCGTCATGCCGTATTTATTCGCAAGGGCAATCATTTCCTCACGGTCAAACACAACGGTTTTTCCGGCTTCGACGACAAGCACCTTCGCGCCGGCTTCGTGCATCGTGGTGATCGTCTGAACGCCTACTGCCGGAATATCGAATCGCATGTCCTGATTCGGCTTGCAGGCTTTGACGACTACTGCACCGTCCCGAGACAATTTTCCGCCCCGTGTGATGGTTGCGTCCGTGCCGTCTATTGCCTCCACTGCCAGCACCGATCCGCCCCCGACCACCACGCACTGACCGATATCGAGCCGTCCGATTTCCTTTGCCAATTTCCAGCCCAGATCAATGTCCGTATTTTCAGAGCGGGTCGGTTTCCGTGCTGTCCAGCAGCCTTTTGCAGCAAGCAGATCAGGAAGCAGGAATGTGGATTCCCGGATATGAATGCCTTCTTTTTCAAGCACTCTGGCAAATGCCCGAAGGATGCTGTCGTCATGGGTGTGAATCATGCTGGCAATGATAGAGACAGCTTTTATATCCGGCTTTACGTCCGAAAACATTCGGGTCTTTTTGACTGCGCCCATCATCACCGCATCGGTGACATCATGTTTTCTGAAAAATTTTATGACTCGCTTCACCTGTCCCAGATGCACCCATTCGATGGCGTCAACATGCGCTTTCAGATCGGGGGATGCCTCGTTGAGATATGCCGCAGCATAAACGGCGAAGCCCTTTGCTTTGGCTTTTTTTGCAAAAATTAAGGGGAACTGTCCGCTCCCCGCGATAAGTCCGATTTTCATAATGGATTCAAATCATAAAGCCTGAAACGAGTTGCCTGAGCTGTTTCCATTCGGGCAACCACGTCCAAATGTTATCTGGCGAATTTTCTATTCCTTTGACGGCGCAGAGAGCAGCCCCCATTGTCAGTTCTGATACGGCGGCGAATAGGATTTAAAAAAATCTTCATCATAGTTACTTTCAATCTTTAATTAAAACAAAAAAAAACGGTGACATACTGTAACCGGCAAAGGGCAACTGAAACAGTTTTGTAACACATTTTTACAGAAATGTCAAACATAGCTATTTGCATTAACAATATATTTTGTATTATACTGTGCATATATGCCGTATATCCGCTTTCAGATATCTGTCTGTGTATGTCTGTGTGCGTCTGCGGCAAAAAAAACAAAAGTGGATCAGTATATATCGGCAGATAAGTATTTTATCACCTGATAAATCTGTATATAATCACTCAGGCAATTTGACCTTTGACAGAAGAACGCCGCCCGCGACAAACAGAATGAGAATACTCAGCACACCGTAACGGGAATGCCCGGCAAGGCTGCCGATAACTCCCATGAGAAAAGGCCCGGTAATCGTGGCAAATTTACCGAATATATTGTAAAATCCGAAAAACTTTGCCGACTGTTCCGCAGGAATCAGTTTCGCAAAAAAAGAACGGCTCAATGCCTGTATGCCGCCCATTGAACTTGCCACGAGAAAAGCGAGTATCCAAAATACAATTGCTTTCATCTCTGTTGTAGGCAAATCGGGAAGTAAAAAGCTGATAAAGGTAATCACCGCATAAACGCATATTCCAACATAAAGCATTGTTTTTTCCGAAAATCTGTCTGCCAATTTTCCGTAAAGAAGCGCAAAAGGAAACGCTACAATCTGAATCATCAGAATCGCCAGCATCAGGGTCGTCACACTCAGACCGATGTCTCTGCCGTAAGCCGCCGCCATTGTGATAATCGTATCCACGCCGTCAATATAGAAAAAATAGGCGATGAGAAAAAGAAAAACATGCCGATAAGTCCGAATTTCCCTAAATGTCGTCACAAGCCGGGCAAAGCTGTCTTGAATCGGATGCTCGGCAGGCGCGAGATAATATTTCTGCTCAACATTTTTCAGCAGGGGAACGGAGAAGAAAAACCACCACAGGGCAACGACAGCAAAGCCCGCTTTTGCGGAATGCACCGGAATTGCTGCACTTTCTCCCGGAGACATTCCGAAAAAAATCAGCGCAATCACCATGAGAAAAGGAATCACGCTGCCGATATATCCGTAGGCGTAGCCGCTCGATGAAATCAGGTTCATCCGCTCTTTTTCCGTCACATCTGTGAGAAATGAGTCATAGAACAGGTTCGCGCCGGCAAAACCGATTCTGGCAACTACGAAAATCATGAGACATTGCAGCCAATGTCCTTCTTTTACCGTTGTCAGCAGCAGGGTGGAGATAATTCCCGTGAGAAGAAATCCCGTGAGAAATCGTTTCTTGAAATGTTTGTAATCCGCAAAGGTCCCCAGCATCGGCGCAAGCACTGCCAGAATAAGAGAAGCAAAAGAATTGGCAAATCCCCAGTTTGCAGTGGAAACAGCGTTTTCCATCCCTCGTGCCGCGACATCTTTGAAAAATATCGGCATGATCGTTGTGATAACGATCAGCACAAATGCGGAATTTGCCACATCATACAGAATCCAGCTTTTTTCCTGTTTGGTCATTTTTCTCAAGTTGAAAGTTAAGGTTAAGATTCAATCCGCTCGCTCATGCTCTCGGCTCGGATTTCAGATTCCGGCTTTCTCCGAAATAGCCGAGTGATCCGTAATATATCCTTAAATCAGGAATCTGTCTATAAAAAAAGGGTAGTGGTGCAGAACGAGGTGACAAAGCGGCGGACAGCCTGCGGTAAAGATTTGACAACTTTTGAAAAGTTGTCAAATCTCAGATTCCGAATCGCTGCTTTCTGCACCACTACCAAAAAAAGGACAGAAATATACATACCGACAATTTACCCCTATATCTCAAATTTTTACTTCCGGCATTCGGAGATAATCCTTCCCAAAGTCACAATCCCTTTTTCCAGCCTGTCGCTCCACGGATACCCGCAACTGATGCGGATACAGTTTTTGTACTTGTCGGAACTCGAACAGACAATGCCCGGCAGAATCGAGATGTTGTGTTTTCTTGCTTCCTGATACAGTTCCAGCCCGTCAACAGCCTCGTCCAATTGCAGCCAGAGCAGAAGCCCGCCGGAAGGAGAAGTAATTTTTGTCCCTTCCGGAAAATGGCGGGCGATTGCCAGCGACATATTGCTCATCTGATTTTTCAGGGCATTCCTCATTTTTCTCAGATGCCTGTCATGCGCGCCGCTTTTGAGAAATTCCGCAATCACGCACTGGTTCAGCCTTGACGATGCCACAGAGGTATTCAGTTTGAGCCGTTTGACTGTAGTTAGATATTTTCCGGGTATGGTCCAGCCGATTCTCAGCCCCGGGGCAAGGGTTTTGGAAAAAGAAGAGCAATACAGAACCAGCCCTTTTTTATCAAACGATTTCAGGGTGGCAGGCCTTTTTTCTCCGAAATACAGATCGCCGCAAAGATCATCTTCAATCAGGGGAATCTCTTTATGATTCAGCAATACTACTAATCTTTCTTTGTTTTCTTCCGGCATGTTATAACCCAGGGGGTTGTGAAAATTCGGATTGAACAGACAGGCTTTGACCGTGTTGCGGTTCAGGGCTTCTTCCAGATAATTCAAATCAATGCCGGTAGTTACATCTGTGGGAAGTTCCAGCGCATACATGCCCAGGTCCTCAATCAACTGCAAAAAGCCGTGATAGGTCGGCGATTCCACCGCGATGGTGTCCCCGTATTTCGCCACTGCCCGCAGACATAAATTGACTGCCTCAATACAGCCGTTGGTGGTCAGAATTGCATCGGGCGCTATTTTCTCGGAAAGTCCGAGGGTTCTTTTGGCGATCTGCCGGCGGAGTTCGATATTTCCTGAAGGATGTTCATAGGTTGCCATTATGCTTTCCAGACTTTTCAGCGACACGGATTTTACAGTTCTTGCCAACTGTTTTAAAGGCAGCAGTTCGGGCGCGGGGGCTGCCGCGCCGAGTTGCAGGATGTTCGGATCGCTCATTGCCTCCACAATGGAACTTGCCACCGGATTGATACTGACTTTCTTGGGCTTCGCGTCCTTCTGCTTTTCAAATTTCGGAAAAGGCAGCACATTCCGCAAAAGCGGTTTTACATAAAATCCTGATTTGATGCGGGCTTCTGTGAAGCCCCGCTTTTCCAGTTCGATATATGCCTGATATACCGTAGAAATACTGAGACTTAACTGCTTGTGCAGTTTTCTCAGAGAGGGCAGCCGGTCGCCTGCCGCATATTCTCCGCCCAAGATTTTGGATTCAATCTCATTTGCCAGCCTGAGATATTGAAAATCGCTTTTTTCTCTGTCAGGAATGAAGACTGTCATTTCACACCTCATCTGTTACGGTCAAAATTTATATAAACTGTATCTGTTCATCTGTTACGGTTAAATTTTATACAAACTGTATCTGTTATTATATATCAAATGCTCTATTTTATGTCAAAATGTTTGAGCAGGAAGAATGATTTAAAATTTAAAGATCGGAGGTCAGGCAAATGGAAGAGAAAAGATCATCATTTTTCGGGTTTCTGTCGTTCCTGTTTTCGCCGGAGGATTCAACAGAGAGATATGCAGATGCGGATAAAATGTATCTTGTCAGAATGTATCATTTTATTGCCTTTGACAACGGCGGATATGCCGGAAAAATAAAGGCGGTTTTCTGGATGATCGTTTCCATCCTGACGTCACTGGCGATAGCCAATCTCAGATAAATCGGAGTTTCTCGCAAAGAGGCCACCGCCCACCTCACCCCCGGCAAACCCCACCCCCGGCCCCTCCCCGAAGGGGAGGGGAGATTACACCCCTTCTCCTTTTGAGAGGGGG
>JAIFKL010000179.1 GCA_020049595.1 Desulfobacteraceae bacterium | reverse complement strand
AACACGAAAGGATGGTGCCGGCATTTATTTTATGCCTTTTGCGTTCATTGCCTTCTGATACCGTTTATCCACCGTACCGATATGGTTTATCAGCCAATCTATCAGGAATTTTGAAACACCCAAACTCAGAAAAACAGCCAATCCCTTATCTGCCTGTTTTTTATACTCTTCTGCTTTGGCGATGAACTGTCTGTGCGCGTTGCGATGCGCCTCGATTTCGGCATATTTGATTTTTTCCATCAGCTTTTCTTCTTCGCCGAAGTGATACTTCGCATAGTCAAGCAGTTCATCAACTACGCCTATAATCGCTTCCCGCGCCCTGCCTTCTTTCATGGCATTATGCACTTCGTTGATGATGCGGATGAGCTTCTGATGGTGCTTGTCCAGAACCTCGACGCCCACGCTGTATTCCTTTTTCCATTCAAACAGAGCCATTTTTCCTCCTATTTTTTCTTAAAACCTCACCCCCCCTGCCCCCTCTCCGAAGGAGACCTCACCCCCCGGCCCCCTCTCCGAAGGAGAGGGGGAGTAAACACTCCCCTCCCATTCGGGGAGGGGCCGGGGGAGGGGTTTTTGCGGCGATGAAACAATTCAACTGCGTAACTCGTACTTATAAAAAAAGCTTTTCTTTGCGTTCTCTGCGCCCCGGCTAAAATCAGATGCGAGAAACAAAATTTGCGAGAGACAAAACTACCCCTGTATCAGCCTGTTGAGAATCAGACCGTAAAAATTCGCCTCTCCCCGTGAGAGATAATGCCATCCCAGATGCAGATAGCATTTGGCACATATAGCATATCGCCAACTGAATCCGCTGAACCATGTAAATTCAGAGGTCGGAACGCCTTCGTTTCTGCATCCTTTTGCAGCGGAAAAGCATCCGATTTCAAAGACAAAACCTTCGGGATTGCCGAAGGTGTGCCGGTGCTGTCCCCTGACCTCGATGATATGCTTGAAAGAAGTAATCTGATGCTTGCAATTTCTGCAAAGAATAGCTCTTTCCTCTTTTTCCTCATCGGACAGTTCCGTTTTTGTCTTTTTTCTGATGCCTTCTATGGGCTTTTCGCTGATGTTGCGAAACGCCCACAAAGGATAAAGCTGCAACTCACAGGATTCAATTCGGATTGTATTCATTTTGTTCCTCAAAAAATATCTCTCCCGACGGACAGGGGTATTAAATCTCCCCTTGAGGGGGGCGCAGGGGGGTGTTTCTTCTGAACAGCCAAGTCGCCGCCCGAAGCAGACATCCCCCCTGCCCCCCTTCAAAGGGGGATTATGAGACAGTCGTTTTTCAATTTTCCGGCATCGGCTCATATCGCTGCGCGAGCGGATACCGTCTGCCGTAACCGAATGCTTTTGACGTGACTTTCAGCCCCGGCGCAGCCTGATGCCGCTTGTATTCATTCCGGTTGATTCTTGAAACCACGTCTTTCACCAATTTTCTGTCAAAGCCTGTTCGGATGAGTTCCGCCGGGGGCTTCAATTCTTCGACATATCCTTTCAGTATTGAATCCAGCACATTATACGGCGGCAGATCGTCCTGATCCGTCTGGTCCGGTTTGAGTTCCGCGGAAGGTGCTTTTTCAATAATCCGGCGCGGAATGAGTTCTTTTTCCCTGTTGATGAAATTGGAAATCTCATAAACCATTGTCTTAGGCACATCCGAGATAACCGCCAAGCCGCCGTTCATGTCGCCGTACATGGTGCAGTATCCCACGGCCAGTTCCGACTTGTTGCCGGTGGAAAGCAGCAGAGAACCGTCCCGATTCGAGATGCCCATCAGCAGCGTTCCCCGGATTCTTGCCTGAATGTTCTGCTCCGTAATTCCCGGATCGCCGCTGAACGCGGGCGAAAGCACATTCAGAAATGCTTTGTAAATAGCGTCAATGGGAATCACGATGTATTTCAAGCCCAGATTGCCCGCAAGCTTCTGAGTATCTTCATAATTCTCACGGGAAGTATAAGGAGAAGGCATAAACACCGTCAGCACATTTTCCGGGCCCAATGCCTCAGCCGCGATGTATGCGGTCAGCGCGGAGTCAATGCCCCCGCTCAATCCGATTACAGCCTTTGAAAAACCGCATTTTCTGAGATAGTCACGAGTTCCGGTAATCAGGGCTTTCAGCACAGACGCCATATCCGAATCCGAGACCGGATGAATGTCGCCTTTCAGCGTTTCCGTATCAAATATCACCATGTCTTCTTCAAAATCTTTTGCCCGCGCCGCCATATTTCCGCCCGGATCAAAAGCAGTGCTGATGCCGTCAAAAACCACGCTGTCATTTCCGCCGGTCTGGTTTGCGGAAACCAAAGGAATTTTATATTTTTTTGCAATGGAAGCCAGCATGTTCCACTTAAATTCCCTTTTTCCCACATGATAGGGAGACGCGGAAACATTGAGCAGAAGGTCGGCACCGTTCTGCACGAGCAGCGACACCGGATCCAGATGATAGAATCTTCTCTGAAAAATGTCTTTGTCATTCCAGACATCTTCGCAGACAGTCAGCCCGATTTTCCGTCCCTTGTAGGCATAAACGGAAAAATCCGTACCCGGCTCAAAATATCGTGCCTCATCAAACACGTCATAAGTCGGAAGCAGGCGTTTTTGCACGGTATGCAGTTTTTTTCCGTTTTCAAACAGAACTGCGGAATTGTAAAGCGGATTCCCTTCGTCTTTCGGATTTCTGTCTGCAAATCCGCAGATGACGCCGATGCCGTGTACAGATGATACCAATTTGTCCAACCACATCAGATTTGCATCCACAAAATCCTTTTTTTCAAGAAGATCACGCGGAGGGTATCCTGAAATGACCAGCTCGGAAAATACTGCCAGATCGCAGGACAGTGATTTTGCTTTGTCCGCAAGGGACATTATTTTCTCAACATTATGCCTGAAATCGCCGATAATCGGGTTTATCTGGGCAATTGCGATTTTCATCGTTTTTTCTCCTTCGTTATGATGCGTGTGAATTTGCGGCAAAAATAGTAATAATGCGCTTATTTTTGTGTATCATCTTATACCAATTCGCTTTCAAAAACTGTGTTCTCCGTATCTGTTTCACAAACGGGGCGCTTTTCAGGCGGTTTCAGCGATTTGAAAAATCGCTGTACGGTATGAGCTGTACGGTATGAAAAGACCGGTATTTGAAAGCGAATCCGTATTATACCTGCTCATAAAATTTAAAATAACAGCCCGCAGAAAAAGACTGACAATTAAAATCGGAAGTGAAAATCTTCTTGAAATATCTGTCTTTATATAATAACATAAATAAATATGAATGTTAAGGAAATGTTTGAGATTGAAACTCTTATTTTTTTGCTTATATTTAATAAACAGACTTTACCGGAAATAAAAAAGTTTCTCGCAAAGGCGCAAAGAGCGCAAAGCGGAAAAGTTTAATAAAAAAAGCTTTTTTTTGCGCCCTCTGCGCCTTTGCGAGACCGGTTTTGATAAATCAGAAAACGGAAACAACGCCTTTTTATATGAACAATGACATTGCAATCATCGTAGAATTTTTTATGAATCTGTATAAGCAGCAATTGGAAGCGCCGAAAGACGCGCCTTCGGAAATTGTGCCTGTAAATCCGGCAAGCTGCGGTCCCGATTATGTTTATGAACTGCATGTGGATCGCGACGACGGACAGCATGTTTCAAGGCGCATGACAATTGCAATGCTCGGCGAAGGCAGCGGAAGCAAAAGCAAATGCTTCAAAGTGATCTATGATGATCTGCTGGTCGTGAAAGTGCCGCCGTCTCCGATAAGCGATTTTGACGAATACATCAGAAATATCAAAGCGGAAACCCATGTTGCGGTCAAACTGACACCGAGAATCGAGTTTGTCGCGCCCCGGGTGACAGCGCTTTTAAGAAAACTTCATACACTCCCGGACAGCGCGGATATTGCCCCGTCGGAACTTGAAAACCGTTATATCGAATGGCTTAAAGAAAATCCCGATCTTCAGGAGTATTTAAAAATAAACGAAGGCTTTGCTTTTTTTATGGATTTGTCAAAATATTCTTTCCTCTCTTATGTGGTGGAAAAAATACATGACAAAAAAATATTTAAAAACAAAATGCGGGAGGAAATCGTCGAATCCCACAATCTTTTATGGGATATTCTTGAATTTGAAGGAAAATACGGCAGCGAAAACCTTTCGATTTATTTTGACATGAACAAAATTTATTCCGATTATGAGACCAAAATCAGGCAGTTGCTCAGACAGCATGAATGCGCCGGAATGGTATCTTCTTATGAAAAACAGCAGTGGTTTCTGGTCTATCTTGCGGAAAAAGAAGTCAGAGAAATCAAAAGCAGCGTGCCTGTCGGATTTATTGAAGATTTAAACCGTCTGCTCAGTAAAATTGTCGAAGAATATAAAGATGTTATCACCGCTTACAAAAAAGCGGTCTCCAAATATGTGGATAAAGCAAGCTTTATGCAGAGCAGAGCCAAAATTTCCGGAATTATTACAAATCTTCTGGAACTTTTAGCCGCGTTGCAGGAAACCGGGGTGGCGATAAGGGATTTGAAACCGGACAATCTTTTTGTTGTTGGAAATGCAGACCTTTCCGCGGAAGACTATTCCCTCGGACTTATAGATTTTGAGACGGCTGTGGAATTTTTCGACATCAGCGGCGGCAACAGCCTGAAAATTCAGCAGCCCCTGCTGGCAGGAACGCCGTCTTATTCAACGCCTTCCCATCTGTTCAGAAATGAATTTCTGACAGAAGTTTTTGACGATCTGCCCTATATCCTTCATTTTCAGGACTGGCAGGCTACGGTCGGCATGATTTTCCATGTGGCAGTGGGCGAATGTCTGTTTGAAAAAACAAGACGCCTGCTGGGAAAAATTCCCTTAGCCGCTCGTCAGGCTTTTGAAAAAAAACAGCCCATGTCCAAAGTTTTCAAAAAAAGCAGTCAGATATTCTGGAGCAGCGCGATAAAAGAATTTAAAGAAAAATTGGCGGCAAAAGAAAATATCCTCAAATCCGTTGAGGTGAATATTTCCAAAAAAGGCAGGCAGATGCTGCTCAATGATTTGCTGAAAGAGAAGGAAGCTGTTTCTAAAAAGATTAACAAATATGTCGTCTCACAGGTGATATTCAGCAGCCCCAAAGACCGTAAAAGTCTGATTCAAAGTTCTTTGGAAAAAATTATCGAATACCGGACAAAATTGGAAAAAGGCGGCATTCCGAAAACGCCCTTAGAAATCAGGGATAAGATAGTAGGATTGCTGCAAGGTCTTGAAAAACTGAAGAATCGCTCGGAAAATCAGGAGCGGATGCTGAAACTTCTGGAGCCGCCCAAGCCGAGAATATCGGTTTACGAAGTGCTGGAAATCATGTTTTCCCTTATTCTGAAATCCATGTATAAAGAGGAATGGGGGCCCCTTTCGGAAGAATATGAAGTCATGCCTTCCGGCTCGGACGGGAAATTTTTCAGAGAGACAACAGTTGTTTATGAAGATTCTGTTATTTATGAAAACGGGAAATAGATTAACGGCGGGGGGAAAGCCAGCCCTGCCGGCTTATACCGATTCGCTTTCAAAAATACATGTCGCTCACGCTCCATGCTCGGAGCCGGGAGCGTCAGCGACCGAAGTTCTTATAATTTTGAAAGCGAATTGGTATCAGGCAGCCGCTTTCAAGCCGAAAGTGTTTTTCAGGTCTTTCATCACCGCGTCGAAGTTCCCGTCAAATACTTCGTTTATATTTTTATATGAGCCTATGAGCCGTTCATATATCGGATTTCCAAATATGTCAACCGTATCAATATTGCGTTTGGAGGCAATGTTTGAGGCAAAAACATCTTTTATCTTTTTAAGAATCACCATCTGCTCGTCTGTGAAATCGTAAGTATGGATATATGAAAGATAATTTTTCTCTATCCGTTCTTTCGGCGTCGGTATTTTCTTCTTTCCCAAGGCGTGAAGCAGAAAATCCCATGCAGAGCCTTGGGGATAGTCATACATTTTCTGCAAATGCCCCTCGTCCATAAAAGTATTCGGCAAACTGAGCCATTCAATAAATTCGGCAAGTTCTTCTTCTGTGGGCTGATATCCGGGCTGCTGCGCTTTTTCCTTCAGGTCAATGATAAGGGGTTCTTCACTTTTCTTCAATTCCTCTTCAAAAATCCGTTTTGCCTCTTCAATGGGAATATTGTCCTTTATCACAATCGAATCGCCGTGGATTTCCACCCGCTGAATCAGATTGGCAGGGTCAGGATTGTCAATAAGAAAATACTCGCCTTTGGGAAGCCCGGTCCCTGCGATTTTTGCTTTTTCTCTGCCTGAACCCACTGTTTTTCTGTTTTTTTTCAGCGTGCCTTTTCCGTTATCTCCCATCCGTTTGCAAAGCCCCACAAAATCAAGGAGTTGAAAACTGAATTTTCCTGTTTTCGGGTCAAGGCGTGTGCCGCGACCAATCATCTGAATATATTTTCCGACAGATTTTGTCAATGCCGCAAATGCAATATAGCGAACACAGGGAATATCAACGCCTGTGCTGAGAATATCAACAGAAACAGCAATATAGGGTTTCTGATAGGGCTTTTTAAACCATGCTTTCAGCGTTTCATTCAGTTCGCTGTTTTCTGAAATAACGGCTTCGGCATAATAGGGCTTTTCCGAATTGTCGTTTGCAAAAACGCTGTTCACCGCTTTTGCCAATTCAATGCAGTGCGCCTGACTCACGCCGAAAAGAATCACTTTTTCTCCGTACTGGGTATTTTTCTTCAATTCCTCGGCAATACGCAGGCAGTTTTCTTCTGAAACAAACTTGCGGTTGAGCTGTTCAAGTTTCAGTTTCTTCTCATGATCCAGCGCAATGACATATTTCTCTTTGGGTTCAAGCACATGGTCAAATTCAATGCCTTTTTCTTTTGCTTCTTCAATCAATGAGGAAATTAACTCAACAGGTTTGTAGGGCGCAAGAAAACCTTCCTCAATTCCTCTGGCAATATCATATTGAAAATCCGGTTCGCCGGTTTCGCAGCCGAACAATCTGTAAGTGTCCATGATTGCTAAATCTTCTTCGTCAGCATCCTGACCGTCTTTGGGAACGGCTATTTTCGGCGTCGCGGTCAGTCCCAGACGGGGACAGAGAAAATGGTCGAAAATCAGCTTCCGGTTGACATTGATGCTTCGGTGGCATTCGTCAACAATAATCAAATCATAAAAGTTAGATGACAATTCGCTATGAATAGATTCTAATGTATCAATAACCACAACATGAAT
>JAIFKL010000217.1 GCA_020049595.1 Desulfobacteraceae bacterium | reverse complement strand
TTTTGAAGTGGACTATGTGGCTGCCTGCTCCCTGCTTGCCAGAACCCGCTTTGTGAAGGAAATGGGAATCTGGCATGAGAAATTTTTTATCTACTGGGACGACATGGAATGGGGCGCACGCTTCAACGCCGCTGGATACAAAGTGCTGGCATCCAACGCCTCGATAGTGTATCATCCGAGCTGGGGCGGCAGAACTGCGGACAATTCAGCCATCTGGCGGAATTACTACCGCATCCGAAACGGACTCTGGTTTTACAATAACTACAGCAAAGGACTGAAAAAGCGGTTTCTGCTGGCGTGTATGATTCTGCGTTATATGAGACATTCCGCCGGTTCGGGTATCCGGGCGCAGACAGAACTTTCCCGCGCTTATATCAGAGGCGTGAGAGATTTTTTCAGCAACAGCTACGGAAAAAAAAATATTTACATTCCGCCAGAGGATTTGAAGGCATATCTTTCCGACAAGAAAAACAGGAAGATATGCGTATTTATTCCTCACAGATGGGATATAGACGCCGCCAAAGAATTTCTCGGCGATTTGAGAGACAAATTTCCGGGCATAAAATTTCTGGGCATTGTTCCCGAAACCGATGTCCGCAAATGGAATCCTATTTTCAAAAAAGGAGACATGATTACTTACAGACGCATGAAAAACGGAAATCTGACATGGGCGAATAAGTATAAGATTATGAAATTTATGGGAACACGCTCATGGAATCTGCTGATTACCACTCATCTTGTTCCGAAAATGGGCGTTATATGGGGCAGAGATGTTGTGCGGATAGATTTTGAAAAAGAAAAGCCTATCGCATCAGCAGAAAAGATGAATTTCAGGGATTTGTGCCGTATTCCTTTTGTGACTTTATCTTTTCTGTTTCAGGTTTTGTTCCGCCTGCCTGAAAAAGACACGGATAAGCGCCGTGTAGGGCTTTGAGCCGTGAGATTTGACAGGAGATTTGACTTGCCGAAACTGAGCATCGTATTTCTGAATTACAACCGGCTCGCGGAAACCCGTAAAACCGTGAGACATTTGCAGGCGATTCTGGAAAATCGTAAAGATATTGAAGTCATTGCGGTGGACAACGCGTCTTCAGACGGCACGGGTGAATATCTGCAAACATTGACGGATTGGCTGACGGTAGTGAATCTCGGCTGCAACGCGGGCATTGCAGGCTTAAACGCAGGGTTCATGCTGGCGCGGGGCGAATACATCATGGTGTTAGATGATGACTCGCATCCTTGCGACAATGCCGCATTACATTATCTCATCGAATGTCTCGACACGCGGCGCGAGGTCGGCGTGGTTGCCTGCCGCATCGAAGACGGCGAAGGTCGTCCTGTGCGGACATGGCATCTGCCGGGAAACGACACTCCGGGATACTCAACAGCCTTTGTGGGATGCGGCTTCGGCATCCGCCGGGAATTGTTTGAAAGCGTGGGCTGGTATCCTGAGCGTTTTTTTCTCTATCAGAATGAAGTGGAAGTCGCCATCAGGGTGAGACAAAAAGGCTGGGAGATATTCTACGAACCGCGCTGCCGGGTGGTGCATCGGGAATCGCCTGCGGGCAGGACAAACGCTCGCCGGGTTTTTTTCCCCACCCGGAACACAATATGGATCGTCCGCCGATATTTTCCTTTTCCCGAAGCAGCTTACATGATAGCGTCCCGGCTTTGCATGGGGCTTATCCGGGCGTTTCAGTCCGGCGAATTTGTGTTCTACGCCGAAGCAGTCAAAGAGGCTTTCAGCGAGCCGATAGAACGAGACATTCTGCCCAGCCCGCTGTGCAGACAGTTCGGCGTATTCCGAAAACAAAACAGTGTGTTGCATCAGATAATGACGGTGTTGAGTAAGTAGTGGCTCGCCCTCCGGAGTGCTGAAATGCTCGCCCTCCGGAGTGCTGAAATGCCTGATTTTATAAAATGGTTTAGCATAGTAAAACGGCCCGGGTTAAAAACAGATAAACCCGTTCTACACTCACTGCTAAAATTTCGCCTGGCGGCTCATTTCAGCACTCCGGAGCGGTCCCGGAGTGCTGAAATGCCTGATTTTATAAAATGGTTTAGCATAGTAAAACGGCCCGGGTTAAAAACAGATAAACCCGTTCTACAGCTAACCAATTTTATATCTGTTTTAACTTGGGTCGGTCGCTCCGCTCCGTTTTTAATATCGTTTTTAATAAAAAAGACGCCCTCCGGAGGGATGTACTTAAAGGAGACCGGTCAGTGAAATCAAAATTGAACAATATCTCTGTTAAAACAAAGTTTTTGATTATCGGCGGCGCGTTTTTATTTGCCTCTTTTTTTTCCGTATGGGGCATGACGGAAATGTCAACAGCATCCCGTCTCCAAAAGATGGAAAGGGATCATATTGAATTTTCCGTGCGCCTTGAATTTCTTGCTGCCAAGTATATCAGCCTGATAAAACAGGATTCAGATGCCTCCCGTACCGAGGCATACAAGATTCTGAGCAATACATCCGGTGAAACGCCGAAAATGGGCATTCATCAATTGCTGAATGAGATGCTGACATTGCAGCTCGGCGTGTTTACGGCGACGAGCAAGTTTGAAAGAATGCTGTTCAGATGGTTCGGTTTCGGCGAAGCCTTTGACATTGCCGCTTCGGGTCCGCCGGACGTGCATCTCCTCCAAAGCCTGCCGGAACAATTGGAAAAGAAAATTATTTCTCTTGAAGACTTTGAAAAAGACTTTCTCAACGGCATTGACTCGGTTCGCAGAAGAAGCGCAAAGTTTGCGCCCATTGTCGCAGAGGCAGTGGTATTTACCCGAAATCTGACGCTTACGATCACCGTGATGCTGTTTATTTTCTCAGGCATACTCATGCTGTTGGTGTTCACGCCGATTATCAGTTCTGTCCGGCATTTCACTGAAGTGTCAAAAATTATCGCACAGGGAGATTTAAACAGAGAAATAGAGATTTATCAGAAAGATGAAATCGGCAATCTGGCTGAGGCATTCCGTGAGATGCAGAATAGAATAAAAGCGGTTGCCGAGGAAATCAATTCGCTGACAAAAGCCGTCAGGGAAGGCATTTTGGATACCCGTGGAAGCACTGCCGAATTTTCCGGGGGATGGGGAAAACTCATTGACGGCATCAACCGCCTGACAGATGCGTTTGTAACACCGATTAATGTCACTGCGGAATATATCAATCAAATTTCCAAAGGGGAGATTCCTGAGAAGATAAGGGATAACTACAAAGGGGATTTCAATAAGATTCGTAACAATTTGAATATATTGATTGACTCAACAAATGAAGTCACCCGGCTGGCTCAGGAGATGTCCCGAGGCAATCTCATGCTGGAAGTAAAGGTGCGTTCCGAAGGCGACAAAATGATGCAGGCATTGAATTCGATGCTGAAAAGGCTGGCTGATGTTGTCAGCCGAGTGAAATCGGCTGCGGATAATGTTGCCTCAGGCAGCAGGCAAATGCGTTCAGGTTCGGAACAAATGTCTCAGGGCGCGTCGGAACAGGCAGCTTCCGCAGAAGAAGTCTCGTCTTCGATGGAACAAATGTCCGCCAATATCCGCCAGAATGCGGAAAATGCTTCAGAAACGGAAAAAATCGCATTAAGAGCCGCAGAAGATGCACGAGAAGGCGGGGCGGCGGTGGAAAAAGCTGTGGCTGCCATGAAAGAAATTGCAAAAAAAATTTCAATAGTGGGAGAGATTGCCCGACAGACCAATCTGCTCGCGCTGAATGCAGCAATTGAGGCAGCCCGCGCCGGCGAAAACGGCAGAGGTTTTGCGGTGGTGGCGTCCGAGGTTCGCAAGCTTGCAGAACGAAGTCAGAAGTCTGCTGCGGAAATAGAAGAACTGACGGTTTCCAGCGTGGAGACTGTGGAAAAAGCCGGAAATCTTTTGGAAAAATTAGTGCCGAATATTCGCAAAACCGCAGAATTGGTTCAGGAAATCAGCGCGTCCGGCAACGAACAGAACATCAATATAGAGCAAATCAACAAAGCGGTTCAGCAGTTGGATCAGGTGATTCAGCAAAATGTCTCCACTGCCGAAGAAATCGCTTCGACTGCTGAAGAATTGGCGGGACAGTCCGAACTGTTACGAAAAACAGTTCAGTTTTTCAAGGTTGACTATGGAGATGATGATACCGGAAACATAAAAGAAACAAAGGAATATATGCCTGTTCAGACGCAGAGAACAGAGCAAAAGTTCGGCAGAGAAGCTGCAACTCCGGTCAGAAGAAATTTTGATACTTTCAGCGGATTGGAAAACAGTCAGGACGATGATGACGCCGGTTTTGAAAAATATTAGATATTATCTGAATTAAAATATCTCGCAGAGGTATAAAGAGAAAAAAGTAATAAATTCTTTGTCTTGTCTGCATCTTTGCGAGAGATAATAAAAAGTTCTCGCAAAGGCGCAAAGTACGCAAAGAAAAAAAGATAATGAATCCTCTGCGTCTTTGCGGGAGATAATAAAGAGTTCTCGCAAAGGCGCAAAGCACGCAAAGAAAAAAAGATAATAAATCCTTTGCGCTCTCTGCGTCTTTGCGAGAAATAATAAACTCTGAAACAGAATATAATGAACTTACTCGATATTATTATTGTAAATTACAACAGCACCGACCATTTGCTCCGCTGTCTCAAATCTGTGGAGAAATCTTTGAACGGTCTGGATGCGAACATTTTTATTCAGGATAATGCCTCCGCAGACGGAGTTGACAGAATACCTGCACAATTCCCGCAGGTTTGTCTCACTGTCAACCGGCAGAATCTCGGATTTGCCAAAGCGGTGAACAGGGCATTGGCGCAAAGCCGCGCTGATTATGCCGTGCTTCTGAATCCGGATACTTATCTCATGGATGATTTTTTCAGCAGTAGTATTCTTTTTATGCAGAAACATCCGGATGTCGGCGTGATGGGACCCCGTATTTCAGACAGCGACGGCAGATTGCAAAATTCCGCAAGAGCCTTTCCTACGCCGCTGACAGCCTTTTTCGGGCGTTCCTCTTTTCTCTCCAAGCAGTTTCCGAAAAATCCAATCACGTCCCGGAATCTGCTCAGTCTGAAATCTGACGGAAAGTCAGCCATGGAAGTGGACTGGGTTTCAGGCGCGTGCATGGTGGTGAGAAAAGAAGCTATTCGGCAAACGGGGCTTTTGGACGAGCAATTTTTCATGTATTGGGAAGATGCGGACTGGTGCCGGCGGATGCGGGAAAACGGCTGGAAAGTCGTGTATAATCCCCGGGCATCGGTTTATCATTATGTGGGCGGCAGCAGCGAAAAAAATATTTTCCGCTCCGTGATAGAATTTCACAAAAGCGTGTATCGCCTTTTCGACAAATATCTCAACTCATCGCTTTCTTTTCTGAAACCGCTGGTTTTCGGCGGATTGACGATTCGTCTTTTTTTTGTGCTTGTTTCCAATCTTTTTCAGTGTACATTTACTACATTAAAACAGCGTTCCGATTTCGGAATATGTAAAGAAAAAATAAAAGAAAACAAAGCCTTGTCGGTTTTATGTGAAGAGAAAAAAAAGATAAAAATCCTCAGAATCATATCCCGTCTGAATATCGGCGGACCTGCTGTTCATGTCTGTCTGCTGACCAACGGACTGAACCCGGAAAAGTTTGACTCCAAACTGATTACGGGAAAAATTTCTCCGCAGGAAGGAGACATGAGTTATCTCTTTGATGCTTATGACAGAAAACCGATGATTGTTCCCTACCTGCAAAGAGAGATTACCTTCAGGTCAGATTTGAAGGCATTTATTCAGATTTTCAAAATACTCCTGCTGGAAAAGCCGGATATTGTGCATACGCATACGGCAAAAGCAGGCTTCAGCAGCAGATTTGCCGTTATGATATACAACATGATCGGCGGACATAATGTCTCTATGGTTCACACTTTTCACGGTCATGTATTTGACGGCTATTTCAGCACGTTAAACTCGCTGATTTTCATAAACATCGAGCGGTTTCTGGCAGGCGCGAGTGATGCTATCATTGCTATCAGCAAAACCCAGAAAAAAGAACTCGCGGAGCAGTACCGCATTGCGCCCGCACATAAAATCAGAACCATAGAACTGGGATTTGATCTGTATCCTTTTTTTTTCTGCCAACGGGAAAAAGGAAAATTCAGAAAACACCTCGGTATCAGCGATGACACACTGCTGATCGGGATTATCGGGCGTTTGGTTCCTATCAAAAACCATGAGATGTTTTTCAAAGCCGCCGCATTGTTTCGTGAGCAAAAGCCGGGCATTCCTGTAAAGTTTGTCGTGGTGGGTGATGGGGAACGTCGGGCAGAATTAGAGATGCTCTGCCGAAGCTTGGCGCTGACAGATGAGATGAAATTTTGCGGCTGGATAAAAAATGTGCCTTGTGTCTATGCGGATTTGGATATTCTTGCGCTGACCTCGTTAAATGAAGGCACGCCGGTTTCGATTATCGAGGCGATGGCGTCGTCGGCGGCGGTGATCGCTACAGACGCCGGAGGGGTTCAGGACCTTTTGGGGATGCAGGACTGCGAGACATCTGAACGCCGTATTCCCAAAGGCGGATTTGCTATATGTGAACGAGGCGTTCTTTGTCAGAAAAACGATGCCGCCGGTTTTGCAAAAGGGCTGGAATATCTTTCCGCAGAGAATAGTTCGGAAAAAGAAGCGCGAGTAAAACGCGCCCGTTCTTTTGTGGAAAATCGCTTCAGCCACAAACGGCTTTTTCATGACATCGAGGCATTGTATGAAAGTCTGGTAAGAGGTGAGAGGTGAGAGGTGAGAGGTGAGAGGTGTATTTTTAATTTTTAAAAAGGAGACAAACGTATGAAGAAAGACAAATTTTTTCAAAGCCTTGTGATTTTCATTTTCGTATCAGTTGTGTTTTCGGGGCTGTGTTCCGCTGCGGATTACTGCATTTTTTATGAACACACGGACGGAAAAGGCGCGTACCTGAAAAGCGGCGTGGGAAACAGTAATGCTATCGGCAAACGCTGGAATGATATGGTCAGTTCCGTATGGATTCAGGACGGTTACAAGGTAACGATTTATGAACATACCGACTTTAAAGGCAAAAATTATACGCTCTACGGAGAAAGGGGCGGAAAACTTTACAATCTGACCGACATCGGTTTCAATGATATGATTTCCTCATATATTGTGGACAGCGACACCGGCAGAGATTCGTCTGTCAATGTCTCAGACTCAAATGTCTGCTGTAAATTCTATGAACATACAAATGCTCAGGGTTCATCTTTTTCTTCCGGGGCAGGAAAGAGCAATTTTGTCGGAAACCGATGGAATGACAAAATCAGTTCCGTGTGGGTGGGTGAAGGATACAAAGTAACAATTTATGAAAATACCGGTTTCGGCGGCAAAAGTCAGACGCTCTACGGAAGAAGCGGCGGCAGCCTTTACAATCTCACGGATATTGCTTTCAATGACATCATTTCCTCCTATTCTGCGGAAAGAGACACCCGTGGAGAATGGAATAGTGAGCAGCCTGAAGATTCGGACAGCAATGCTTATTGCAGATTTTATGAGAATACGGACGGGAACGGCAAATCTTTTTCAGCCGGTATCGGAAACAGAAGCAGCATGGGCAGGCGGTGGAATGACAGAATCAGTTCCGTATGGATTCAGCAGGGATATTCAGTCACGATCTATGAAAATACCGACTTCGGCGGGAAAAGTTATACGCTCTACGGAAAACAGGGCGGAACGCTTTACAATCTGACTGATATGAATTTCAATGATATGCTGTCTTCCTACACGGTTGAAAAAGGCGGCAGGAGCGGAAAAAACGAAGACAGGGATAGAGATGGAAAATACGACGGCAGAGACATTCGCGGAGATGAAAATAAGCAAATTTTAAAGAAAGATGCTGATTCAAAAAGAAATACCGGTGTAAGCGAATCACCTCAAATATCGAATAAAAAATCTGTTGAGACATTTCCGAAAGATAAAATGCCGTTACCGTCTCAAATGCCGTCATCTCAAATGCCGTTGCCGCCTCAAATGTCGAATAAAAAACCCGTTGATATATCTTCAAACAAAATGCCGTCACCTCAAGTTCCATCTTCCGGCATTGCCTACAATACGCCGACGGGTTCTCTTTTTACATCTGATGAGGCTAAGAAAATGGTTGAGTATCATAATCGGACACGAAATGATGTCGGTGTAGGTGTAATAAGCTGGTCTGAAAGTCTTGCAGGCTATGCTCAGAAATGGGCTGACAATCTTGCAGCTACAGGTTGTAAATTTCAGCATCGTCCTTATTCAGGACAATGGGCGCAGAGACATGGTGAAAATATATCTATAAGCTCCGGGTATGATGCAATAGACTATGCTGCAAAATCATGGGCGGGTGAGAAGAAAGATTATCATGGTCAGCCTATCAACGAGTCTAATTCATCTGTTTTGCCTTATACTCAGATGGTATGGAGAAATACTACGCAAATCGGCTGCGGTAAAGTGGAATGCAATGGTAAGACGATAGTGATATGTAATTACAATCCGGCGGGTAATATGACGGGCGAGACGCCGTATTGAGCGGTGCTATACGGAAGCAGCCGTTATTTGGAAATGTTTTGCAATCTTACAGATCTTTCAGTCCCGTAGGGACGCATGAAAATAGCCCGGCCCCGGCTAAGAATAGATATTGCCGGGATTCGGTTGGGAAAAATTCTGAGCCGGTTCAGTCGTCCCTACGGGACTCAAAAACGGTGGGAAAATTTCTTCCTTCCGGCAATAAATTGCCGGGCTATTCTCATAAGTCCCTGCGGGACAAAAAAATGTCTGATTGCTATTGCTTCAAGCAGATCGTTAAGTGGCAACAACTAAATTTATATCAAAAACCCCCTGACTTCATCTGGCGATATGCCCATGACCTGAAGAATTTGCCGGGTGCCCGGGGCAGTAACCGTTACCTCGCAGGCTTCATTTTTCGGGGCTTTGCTGTAGCCAGCGCACACGGACGCGGCAAAAATGATCTTGTCTTCCGCGCCGCCGCCGGGCAGCAAGACAAGCGGCCCCGGAATATGCTTCATGCGGATCACCGTATCTGATAGCGGGTCATGGTATCTGATGAGATTTTCGTTATCCTGCTGGGTTCTGCCCACAATCATCTTTGTATGCTCGTCTAAGCGGAAATGCCGCCCGTATCTCAACAGACAGAGTGCCTTTTCAGTGCAGTCATTCTGATGAGCAA
>JAIFKL010000281.1 GCA_020049595.1 Desulfobacteraceae bacterium | reverse complement strand
TAAAAATTTCAAACGTCCAAGGCGATGCTTAACGAATATCTTTTGACTTTCAATTAAATAACATTTATACATGGAAATTATGATGCTGAATTTTTTGCATTGAAAAAATTGCCGAAAAAATCCGAGCCGCAAGCGTGAGCGAGCGGATCAACAAACTGAGTTTCTTGAAGAAACTCAGTTTGTGATACGTCCGGTCGCTCACGCTTCCGGCTCTGACCTGCATGACGAATGATAAACTGACAGACAAATGAAAAACTTCACACAGCTTTATCCGTTCTCGTCCCATTATATGGACAGAAACGGGCTGAAATACCATTATATAGATGAGGGAACCGGCGAGCCGGTAATCATGATTCACGGGAATCCCACATGGTCCTTTTATTTTCGGAATCTGATCAAAGCCCTTTCACCGCAGTTTCGGACAATTGCGCCGGATCACATCGGCTGCGGCTTTTCTGACAAACCGGACACGCAAACCTACGATTTCCGGCTGAAAAGCCGTGTGGATGATCTTGAAAGTCTTGCTGATTATCTTCATCTGAAAAAAAACATCACGCTGATTGTCCACGACTGGGGCGGCATGATCGGAATGATTTACGCGCTGAGACATCCTGAGCGAATCAGCCGTATCGTAGTCATGAACACTTCCGGCTTTTTCCCGCCCGGGGAAAAAAGACTTCCGCTGCGGCTGCGTTTTATCCGAAATTTCAGTTTGCTTGCCGCGCCGCTGGTGTTGGGGTGCAATCTTTTTGCTTACAGCGCCTTGTATATGGCATCCCGCAAAGGACTTTCCCAAGAGGTGAAATCCGGGCTTATATCTCCTTATAATTGCCCGAAAAACAGAATTGCGACCCTTGCCTTTGTTCAGGATATTCCGGTCAATCCGAAAGACCCCAGTTACAGCCTCGTGAAATATGCGGATGAAAATCTGCATAAACTTTCAGGCATTCCCATGCTGATCTGCTGGGGGAGACATGATTTTGTTTTTGACAGCGACTACCTTGCCGAATGGCAGCGGCGTTTTCCTCATGCAGACGTGCATCTGTTTTCAGATGCGGGGCATTATGTGCTTGAAGACGCGGCGGATGAAGTGATTTGCTGTGTGAGGAAGTTTTTGGAGTGAGAAATGAGAAGTGAGAAATGAAAAAAATGCTCAATTGTAAGGCAAATGAAAGTTCACAAAGCAAAACTTCTGACGAACATTTATCCGTGTGTATGCTGGCAAGCGGCAGCAAAGGCAACAGCATTTTTATCTCAGACGGAAATACCGCCGTGCTGTTGGATGCCGGGCTTTCAGGCGCGGAAATCGAGCGCAGACTCAAATCAAGAGGGCTTTCGCCCGCCGATCTTGACGCCATCCTTGTCTCCCATGAACATGGGGATCATATCCGGGGTGTCGGCGTTCTGTCCCGGCGTTTTGATCTGCCGGTGTATATGAGCCGAAAAACAGCTCATGCCGGTTCGTCACGTTTGGGAAAAATCCATGATTCTATGATAAAGCATTTCGAGTGCGGCGCGGAATTTGCGATCAACACATTAAATATCCGTCCCTTTTCGCTTTCCCATGATGCACAAGACCCCGCGGGTTTTACCGTGAGACAGAACGGGACAAAAATCGGCATTGCCACGGATTTGGGCATTGCGACAAGGATGGTGAAAACGCATCTGAAAGATTGCTCTTTACTGATTCTCGAAGCAAATCATGACCCGGAAATGCTTATGAACGGTCCCTATCCCTGGCATTTGAAGCAGCGCGTCAGAGACAGAACCGGTCATCTTTCCAATCAGGAGTCAAAAGAACTTTTGGCGGAAATCAGGCATGAGCGATTATCTCATGTCATTCTGGCGCATCTGAGCGAGACGAACAATACAGTCCGAAAGGCATTGAGCGTGGTGGGCGAGGCTTTAAATCACTGCAAAACACGGCTGAGTGTTGCAAGGCAGGACAGATGCGGTGAGATATTCAAAGTCGGAGGATAATTTCTCTTCAAAATTAATGTGGCAGTCAACAATGAAAAATGCTTTTTTGGTTCCGTTTTTCGGCGAACTTCCGCCGTATTTCAGTTTCTGGGCAAAATCGTGTGAGATAAACCACGAAAATTTCCACTGGTTTGTTTATAATGACCGGATTGTTTCCGCCTATTCCCTGAATGAAGCGGTTACGATGATTCCCTATCAGTTTGATGAGATGATTGCCGATTTCAAAAAAATTCTCAATCTGGAAATTTCCGGTTATCATCTCCGAAATGTCTGTGACTACCGTATCGCGTTCTACTTCTTACGGCGAGACAGAGAACCCTTAGACGACTTTGCTTTTATCGGCTACACGGATATGGATATGATATACGGCAGGCTGAACGATTTCCTTCCGCCCGATATGTATCGCTATGCCATGATCAGCGCCGATGACGACAGACCTTGCGGCCCTTTTACCTTGATACGCCGTTCTTCCGTGCAGTCTTTAACCGGCTGCGATAAACTGAAACCCGTTATTGAAAGTCAGAAGCATCAGAGCTTGAATGAAGATAAATATCTGATGTATTTTGTCTCAGGAGGAAATCCGGTTTTTTGCCGCACAGAGCCGTTGCAGCCTGCAAGAACGCCAGGATTCAATTTCAGAAAGACATTTTCCGTCTGGGATAAGGGGCGGGTAAGGGTATGGGATAATCGGGGAAATGAAAAAGAAGGCGGATTTTATCATTTCTCCCGTTACAAAAACAAACGCAGTTTCAGAGTTAAAGCCGATGCGCTTGGCAGCGAGCAATGGGCAGTTTACCGATACGGCATTACAGATATTCGCTCAAAGTGGAAGTCTTATCTGCTGAAGCTGTCTCTTGTGATTTGATTCCCGGATTTGACAACTTTTGAAAAGTTGTCAAATCTTGCAGGTAGTGCAGAAGCAGTGATTCAGGAACTAAGTTTTTTGAAAAAATTCAGTTCCTTCAGAGTCATTTGGACGCAACGCATTTCTGACAGGTATCTTTTTGATTTTTATAAAAAAAATAAAAAATTTCTTTAAAAAAGACGGGGCAGATAATCTCGGAACAGATGCGCCTGTCGGCAGATGGGCAGTGGGCATCTATACCGGCATATCTCCCTTTGATCTCAGTTCTCCTGCAAGTATCACTAATCCGGTTCTGACCGCCGACGATGTTACAGACATGGCTGCCGGATTTGTCGCAGACCCTTTTATGCTCAGGGAAAATTCAACATGGTATATGTTTTTCGAGGTTCTCAACTCAAGAGACAATCTCGGAAAGATCGGGCTTGCTGTAAGCAAAGACGGCTTTCATTGGCGGTATGAGAAAATTGTTCTCAGCGAGGCTTTTTCACTCTCCTATCCTTACGTTTTCAAAAGCGGAAAGGAATACTACCTGATTCCCGAAAGCAACAGCGTCAAATCGGTTCGATTGTATAAAGCAACTGATTTCCCTGTAAAATGGAGATTGGAAAAAACATTGCTGACAGGGCAGCGGTTTTCCGATGCCTCAGTTTTTCACTGCAATGAACAATGGTGGATGTTCACCGCAACCCGTTCCCGTCCTGAGAATAACGGCAAACTACGGCTTTACTACGCCGACAAGCTTGAAGGTCGCTGGGCGGAACATCCGAAAAGTCCTGTGGTGAAATACAATCCCCACATTGCCCGTCCCGGGGGCAGGGTGTTGGTATTGAGAGATGAAATTATCCGATATGCACAGGATGATTTTCCTGACTACGGAAAGCAGGTGCGGGCATTCCGAATCACGAAACTTACGAGGAATGACTACGAAGAAATTCCCCATAACTGCCCGATAATAGGGGCAAGCGGAACAGGCTGGAATCAGTTCGGAATGCACACGGTTGATCCGCATCCGCTGGGTGAAAATGAGTGGATCGCGTGCGTGGACGGGCTGGGAATTGACGATTGACGATGAAAAGGGGATTAAAAATACTGCACACGGAAAGCCATCGTCAGTGGGGCGGACAGGAACGGCGGGTTTTTACCGAATGCCGGTGGATGAGTCAAAAAGGACATCATATCATTTTACTTGCGCCCAAGCAGTCCGAGGTTTATCAACGGGGAAGTAAAGAGGGATGGGAAGTTTACGATATTCCTTTTACGAGAATCGGAATGCTCAAAGACTTTTTCCTCGTGCGTGCGCTGCTTAGGAAAGTTCGTCCGGATGTTCTCAACACCCACGGCAACACGGACAGCAAAGTCGCGCTGACAGCCGCAGGAGGTCTGAAAATTCCCTGTGTGATCCGCTCCCGGCACAGCACTCCGGCAGTCAGAAATTCGTGGTATAACCGCCTGCTCTACTGCAAATTCAGTGACTACATTTTTACGACGGCGAATTGTATCACAGATCAGCTTGTCAGAGACCTCAATGTCTCGCGGGACCGTATTTTCACACTGCCCAGCGGTGTGATACCGCGTTCAGACCTGCCGGCGCATGAAGACGCGAGACAATCCCTCTCCGCAGAACTGAAACTTGACGCTGAGACAAAATTTATCGGCTTTGTCGGCAGATTGTCAAATGAAAAAGGACTCACATTTCTGACAGAGGCTTTTTTCAAAATGAGAGACATGATTCCCGATTATCATCTTGTGCTTGTCGGGGAAGGCGGCTTTCTGCCAAGGCTGGAGGCGCAGGTCAGAGAGAGAAATCTTCGGGACAGGGTTCATTTTCTCGGATACCGGGAAAATACCTGTCCCTATTTTCGGGCTTTTGACTGTCATATACTTGCCAGCTCGAAATATGAAGGTACGCCGCAAGTCATTCTCCAAGCCATGTTTGCGGAATGTCCTGTTGTCGGAACAAATGCGGGCGGCATTCCCGATGTGATTGTCCATGAGGAAACAGGTCTGCTGGTGCCGCCGGATAATGCCGATTTGCTGGCAGAAGCGATTCTGAAAACGCTTAGAGATGAGACATCTGCAAAACGCAGAACACAGAACGCACTCCGATATGTTCACGCCAATCACACGCTTGACAAAATGGGAGAAAAGATTCTTGAGATTTACAGAAAACGCCTTTTTTAACACGAAGGCATGAAAATATTCGTTGTGAGATATGTGATTAAACAAATGACTTCTCTCAAATCCGATTTAAAACCTGATTTAAAAATAGACGTAAAACGCTATCGCAAAGTCAGACGTTTTTTTGCAAAAGCCTTTCTGCACGGCATCTGGTGGGATATTATTCTCAACCGCCCTTTTCTACGCATCTTCCGAATGCCGCCGCTTCCGCGTTGGCGAGCCATTGCCCGCCAGTATCGCTCCCTTGCTGTGGAAATGGGCGGCGTGCTGATTAAGCTGGGGCAGTTTCTCAGCATTCGGGTGGATATTCTTCCGACAGAAATCACGAGCGAACTCTCAGGCTTGCAAGATGAAGTTCCTCCGGCAAAATCGGAAGCGGTCATTGCTCAAATCGAGGCGGATTTCGGCTGTCCCCTGTGTGAGATATTTGAGCAATTTTCGTCGGAGCCGCTGGGCGCGGCTTCTCTTGCACAGGCGCATCTCGCCGAAATACGACAATCTTCTCAAATCAAATCAAAATCATATCGAAAACAGGTCGTTGTGAAGGTGTTGCGCCCCGGAATTGACGTGCTGGTGGAAACCGATTTGAAAGCCATTGCGCTGGCTTTCCGATGGCTCAGATATTATAAGCCGATCAGCCGCAGGGTTGATTTGGACTGGCTTTCACAGGAATTTACTGTAGTCACGCGAAAAGAACTTGATTTTGAAGCAGAGGGACGCAACGCCGAACAGCTTGCCCATGATCTGGCAGATGATGACTCTGTTTATCTTCCTGAAATTTATTGGGAATATTCCGCTTCCCGAACCCTTACGATGGAAAATGTCGCTTATATCAAAATCGGCGATCTGGGAGGCATTGAAGCCGCAGGCATCAGCCGTGCGGAAGTGGCGGACAAGCTTTACAATGTCTATATGAAACAGGTCTTTGAGACGCATTTTGTGCATGTGGATCCGCATCCGGGAAATTTGTTCGTCAGACCTTTGCCTCATCCGGATGAAATCAGCGCGGGCATCAGCGATTTTGCTCCGGGCGATTTTGCGCCGTATCAAGCGGGGCGTCCTTTTCAGCTTGTGTTCGTTGATTTCGGCATGGCTGTGAGCATTCCGGAACGGCTCCGGGCTGCGCTGCGGGAATACGCGGTGGGCATCGGCACACATGACGCACACAAAGTTGTGCAATCTCTTGTCAGCGCAGGCACACTGTTAGAGGGCGCAGACCTGAAGCGACTTGAAGAAGCGCATGAAGCCTTGTTTAAGCATCTCTGGGGCGTGCAGGTGGGGAAAATGCGGGATGTCGCGTTAAAAGAGGCAAAATCTTTTTTAAAAGAGTACAAAGACGTTATCTATGAGGCACCGCTTCAGTTTCAGGCGGATTTGCTCTTTGTGATGCGGGCTGTCGGCATTCTTTCCGGTATGGCGGCAAATCTTGACCCGGATTTCGATGTCTGGAGCAAAACCGTTCCTTATGCGGAACGCTACGCCAAAGAGGAATTTCTGCGGAATCGGGAACATTGGCTCAAAGAAGCCGTGACCCTCGGACAGCTTCTGCTGAAAATGCCGAACCGTTTAGATCATCTTGTCACACAGGCGGAACAGGGAAAACTCACGGTGCAGACCGGGTTTTCTCCTGATGCACGGAAATCCGTTCAGCGATTGGAGGAATCCGTCATTCGGCTCGGATGGATGATTCTGACTGCAGCTTTTCTGATTTCCGGCGTGCATCTGTACGTGGGCGGAAAAGATTTCGGAGGACTTATGATGATTCTGGCAGGGCTGGCTTTTTTATGGGGAATGAGAAAAGGCTAGTATCTGACCCAATTGAATCTGAGGAACATGGCAAGCCTCCGCTCCGCCTGCCCTACCCCTCAAAATACTAGTACTAAATTGAATCTGACCAATACTACTGGCAAGGTGGGCATGAAATGCCCACCCTACTTCTACTTCATTCGGAAACAGAAAGTTTCCGAAGAATATAAACAGCATCTTCTGTTCCGATTTTCCCGTCATTGTTGACATCCGCACAGAGAAAAATATCCGACATATTATTCATACCTGCCTGCAATTTCAGCGCAAGGATCAAATCTGCAACCGTAACATTGCCGATCCCGTCAATATTGCCCTTGATGCAGGTTTCAGAAGTTGTTTCTGCATCCCGAACCAAGCGGACATAGTTTGAAGCACGCTGGGCATCACCCTGCGGACCGTGTCCGTAGGCAGTTCCGCCGTTGCAGGCATCACCCATCTCAATCATTTCGCCGGCGGTCTTGGGATCGCTGCGCTGTGCGCCCGCGCCGT
>JAIFKL010000065.1 GCA_020049595.1 Desulfobacteraceae bacterium | reverse complement strand
GATTTGCCGTGTCCGGGGGCTTCGGTGAGACTGATATTCATCCGAATCCCGGGAAGAAGTTTGTCTTCTCCGAGATGCGTTGCAATATCTTCCATAATCTCCTTTGCAATCCGGGTGTTTTTGTTGAAAAATGTCGGTATGATGCCCGCAAGCCGCAAATTCGGATTCCAAGCCGCATTTACTGTGTAAATCAGCCGCACCATTTCCGCCAGCCCTTCCAGATTCAGAAAGTGCATCTGCATGGGAATATAAACTTCCTGCGCTGCTGCCAGCGCGGACATCATCAGAAGCCCTGCTGAGGGCGGCGGATCAAAAATCACGTAGTCAAATTCGCTGACTTTGCCGGATAATTTTTCCGAGAGACGGATGACGCTGCCTTCCTGACAGGAAAATTCAGCTTCAAAATTAATGAGATGGCGTGAAGACGGAATCAGGCTTACGCGCTCAAGGGAGGTGGGAACAATGACATCTTTCAGTTCGGATTCTCCCCTGAGCAGTTGATAAAGTCCGGGATTCCGAGTCCCTTCGATATTTCCCAGCGAAATGGTGGCGTGCGCCTGCGGATCAACATCTAACAGCAATATTGTCTTCTGCTTTTTTGCCAGCGCGTGGGCAACATTGACGGCTGTTGTAGTCTTTCCGCATCCGCCTTTCCGGTTTGCAAACACGATGAATCGAGTCATGAGAGTTGTTCCGTCGTACCCCTGTTTTAAAGCGGGTTTTAAACCCGCTCTACTTATTACACCTAAACCTTTCCGAAAAGGGCATTACGGGTCACTGCTTCCACAATGCCGTCAACAGCCAGTTCTTTTTGCTCCTGAAACTGCTTAACTGCCGCATGGGTATGAGGACCGAAAACACTGTCAACCGTTACTTTAACGCCTGATTTCAGCAATGCCTCCTGCACTTTTTTCACATCATTGCCCCGCAGATAAGGCGTTGTGAGGAAAAGTGTCCTTTCCTGCTCATCTGCCGGCGGAAATTGCAGCGGCTTGTTATCACAGCTTATTTCATTCATACAGATTAGTTCGGGGTCCTGGCGGTAGCCATTGTAGTGCAAAGACTCGCGGATACGTTCCAGCAGATTCCTGCGGCTGATAAAACCGCCGGTTTCCCGAATATGTTTGCAGAAAAAGTAGGTAAACGCGCCGTTATATGTCCCGCTGATATTGATGTCTGCCGCTTTCTGGTCTTCACGGCAGGCGGACCACAGAATATGTTTCCGTGTGCTGCGCGTCCCTGAGCGATTTCCCGTTTTGAATCCACGGGTGGGCTGAAGTTCACTTTCCTCGCCTTCATGGCGAAAAGCAATGTCCGGGGGCGGCGGCAAATATCGGGAGACAACGGCGTTTTCCGAAAGAAGCGGATCCGGAGACCGTGAGATGCTTCCGGTCCCGTCGCCGGAGTGACAGCAATCTAAAAAAACCTCCAGCAGACAGCCTTCAGGCAGTTGCGAAAAAATAACATCCAATTCATCGTCAAGAATAAAATTGCTTTCCCAGTCAAAATCCCAGGGACAGAGCATTTCATCCATAGCGTCTTCCAATTCATCGCCGTTTCTGTCCCGAATCTGGGAGCCGTGTCCGGAAAAGTGAAAGACCATGAAATCGCCGGGCTGCGCCAATTTTACCATATAATTCAGCCGGTAAAGAATTGCCTCTTTTGTGGCGCGGTCATCGGTTACAATGCGAATATCATTATTCGTGAAACCGAGATAGGTCTTCAGAATATACCGTATATTGCTCACATCGCTCAGACAGCCTCTCAAATCGCTGAGACCGTGATAGTCATTGATTCCCACCAAAAGCGCTCTGCGTGCCATAAAAATCCTCCCGGGTTCGGGGTAAGAGGTTCGGGGTCAGGGGTGAAGCAACTCCCCCACTGCATTAAGTTAAGCGGAAACTCCCCCCTTGAGGGGGGCGCAGGGGGGTGTTTGTCGGAGCCGGTCAAGTCTCTGTCCGAAGCAGACATCCCCCCTGCCCCCCTTCAAAGGGGGATTTTTATGTCTCCGCTCTTAACTTAATAGATTGGATCAGCCCCTCACCTCTCACCCCGAACCCCTTACCTTTTTTATTTCTTCATATTTTCTGCAACATCCTTAAAATACGAATAATTATTCCCATGAATCCTTTCCCGGACAAAAACCGCCATTTCCTCGGGCGCAACAGACCTCGTGCGGTTCTCGCTGTCTGTAACGGTAACATCTCCTTCTTTTACCGCATAATTGAGCAGCGCGAGCGCATACCATCCGCCCGCTTCAGGCTTGTCCAAGAAAATCGTATAACCCCCGAGTTTTCTGAAATTATCGAGCATGTCATTTGTTGTTTTCCATGCCGGGGGCGGCGGAATCGCACATCGCAACTCCCGAATATAAAAGACTTTGCCGTTTTTATACTTTTCCAGAAAATCAATGCCTCGTTTGAGACATGCACGGATGTAGGGATTGTTGACTTCAATATCTATGATAAAAAGTGCGGGAATATCCGACTGCCCGGCAGTCATAATAATACACTCAAAATCCGTGTACTTGTCTTCGGAGGGGCGCAGGGATTCGATGGCAAATCCGCTTTGCGCGGGATTGTGATTGAGATACAGCTCCAACGCCCGTTTCAGCCTGCTGCGGTCCGGCTGATAGCGATTGAAATCCGCCTGAATCAGCCGGTACTGATGAGCAAATTCTTCCTCCAATTTCTCAATCGGAAACGCGGTTTTCACGATTTCCTTATCCGGATAAAGCATCTGTTTCAGCCGCTGATTTGCGAACATAATCACCTGTCTGGGACTGTGAAGACGGGTCTTGAAAATGTTCATCAGTTCGGTTTTGTCAAAAGGAAAAAAATCCGCCGCGTCTTGTTCCGAAAGCACTGTCGCGAGCCGGGTTCTGACAATTTCTCCGGATTGCTCGTCATTGCAGCCTTTAAGCTGAAATTCATTTGTCTTGAGCCGGGTAATGACTTGCTGATTCAGCTTTTTCGTGAATTTTTCCTCCCACTGCTGCCCCCGGACAAAGACCAGCGGCAGAATTGCCTTTGCTCTGTCAACGAGAAATTCAACCATTTTACCCAGAGAATGGATTTTCTCATCGGAGTCGTAATTTTCCAGACGGTCAAAGCAGACCACCAAAGGCTGTCCGTAGTAAACCAGCAGCACACCGAAACAACTGAGAATATTTCGGGATTTCTGTTCCAGCAGCGCGGGAGAATCTTCCAAACGGGGCATGACCCCGAGCAATTCAGCGTCCTCATTGTCAATGGCAATGCCTTTGAGCCAGTCCATTGCCGCAGAGCGTTTTTCAGCAAGCTGATATTGAAACAGAACCCGCAGAAATTCCTTGGGAATATCAGGAAATTTCGCCCTGAGAAAATCAACGGCTATTTTCTCAATTTCACTGCTTTCGTCACGGACAGGCGCGGGGGGCGGCGTTTTTTTCTCAAGCGTGTCTCTGACAATTTTGCCCAAATCTCTGAACAGTCCCATGCCGAACTTCTTGTTTTTCAAGACATTCAGAGACTCTTTTCGGAACTTGCCGAAGAACTCGCCAAGCTTTTCTTTTTTGGGCAAAATGCGGGATGAATCGCCCGTCCCCTGCAACCTGTCCCCTGCAACCTGCTCCCTGCTCCCCGCCTCCGCTCTGACTTCTGCAAAAATTTTGTCCAAAATGACACTGAACTGAGTGGCGTCTGAAGACGAGTCAATCGGATAACAGAGATTCACAATCACTTCCCGCAGCAGATAGCGGTAGGTCTGTTCGGGGTCCTCAATGGGCTGAATATAAGCAAAAGAAAAAGGAAAATGCGCCTGTCTGCCGTATTTTAAAATCCTGCCCACCAGATGCGTCTTGCCGCTGCCGACTTCTCCGAATACCAATCCGGCGCAGGGAAGCGCGGGATTTTTGGTTTTCTGGTCAATCAGTTGGCTGATTTCTTTAAATGCCCGCTCATTGACAGACATGACATCCGGATATTTGTCTTCCCAAGGATCCCCGACGCTTGAAGATGTGAAAGGATTTTCCTCCCGCAGCGCGTTCAGTTTTTTTTCTTTATCACTATCATTCATAATATTAATATCATTCATATTAATTTTCTCCCCACCAAGTCACATTGATGTAAAGCAAACCGTTTTCATCTGTAAATGAATCTTTTATTTCCTGTTCGGTCAGCGTCGTCGGGTCTCCCCCGTGAAGTTCGATGGTGTAATCTGCCATGAGGTCCACGAGCATCCGCTCAAATCGTTCCCGGGTCCAGTTTAAGTCTTCCCGGATGCGGTGAATGCGGACAAATCCCCGTCCTTTTCCGATTCTGCTATATGCGTCTTTGAATGCGGCGCGTCCGTTGACGGGACGTTCTTCAAGGCTTATCTGCTCACCGACTTTGGCACAGATTTTCAGGCAGGGCGTAAGCAGTTCATTAAATGTGCAGGCAACAGCCCCGGTTCCCAGCAGTTTGTTCAAGCCGGAAACAAAATCTTTTTTCTTCATGGGCATATTTTTTGCCAGAATTTTCGGCGAAATACCGGGATTCCGTTTAATTTCGTTCTCTATGATGTCTTCGGGAGACATGCTGTAACCGATATAAGTTGACCTCGGTCCTTTGTATTCCCACATATTTCCCAGATAAGGTCTTAATTTTTTAAGCACTTCTGTTGATGACGCCGTTTTTCTCAGCAGCCCGATGTGTTTCAGCAACGTGGCCGGAAGATTGTTTCTGATTTCTGTAACCGTAAGAAATATCTTCCTTTTCTTTTTCAGCATCTCTGAAATTTTTGTTTCAACATCAGGATGCTCGTCATTGCTTTTATATCTGATTTCGCCTGTCATTTTTAAGCCTTTTTCAGCGATATTTTTGTCCGCGCTTTTGCCGGCAAAGCTCCCAGCCATGTGAGATTGACAAAAACGGTGTCTTTGATTTTCAGCAAATCTTCAATCTGCGTGTCCGACATGCCGGAGGTGTCGCCGCCGAGAAGTTCAATCTTCTGCTTGCGCGCCAGTTCCATAAGTGTCCGGTCAAATTCATTTCTGTCAATTTTGGACAAGGCTCTGAGCAAATCAATTCTGTGGGTTTTCTCGCTTTCGAGTTTGATGAGTGCGATTCTGATTTTTTTTTCTGCGTCCATAGCGAATATGCGCCTGAATAGGAAAATAATGTGATGTGCGAGTTTATTTAACCTCAAAGGACACAAGGGTTTCACAAAGGACGCAAAGGATTTTAAAAAGGATACAGGGTGTTGTGCGCTTTGTGTTCTTTGTGGTTAAATAAAGCCGCATTCAGTGTGAAAATAGGAAATAAATTTTTACCCTTGCCTCTGCTTTTGCAACATGATAAAAAAATGAAATATAAATTTTATCAGCAGACACACCTATTTTGTAAATCTCGTTCCCACGCTCTGCGTGGGAACGTAGCCGGAACGAAGATTCGGACAGGTTTTTCAGTCTGTTGCTTATAATTTAATGCAGTGTAGCAAGTTTTACCGGAATTGTAAAGGTGTAAGCCCTTTTATCATTCTGGCTGAATCGCTGAACTTCTCCGAAAGGTTTGTCGCTATGCCGAAAGCGCTTTTGATTTCGCCCGCTCCCAAAGGGCTTGTTGCAAAAGGAACCCGTAAGTTTCACCGCCGGTTTCCGCCCCTGTCGCTGCTGATCAGCGCCGAGATGCTGCGCCGTCAGGGTTTTTATGTCCAATTCATTGATTTGAATGCCAATCATCGCCAATCTGTCTCAGGTTTGATGAAAGAGACGCGGGAGAAAGCAAAAAACGCCGATCTCGTTGTTATGACAACAAATCCCTATCCGGACTGGCAATGTCCCTCTTATGAGATTGCTTCCGTGCTTGAATTTGCCCGAAGCCTGCCTTCGGAACGCCTCGTCATTACCGGCAGTCACGGTTCGCTTTACCCCGGCGCGATGCTCAGAGAAACCGCCGCGCTTGCTGTTGTCCGGGATGAACCGGAACAGACCGTCTTGGAAACCGCGCAGCTTTTGCTCAAAAAAGGCGATTTTTCACAGGTTCAGGGGCTTTCTTACAGAGACGGAAACCGGATTTGCCACAATCCTGCAAGAAAATTATGCTCCATGGATGAATTTCCGCCCCCGGCTTACGACTTGGCGAATCTCCGCGATTACCACTATGAACTGCTCGGAGGGAATTTTGCGCTGTTGGAAACCTCACGCGGATGTCCTTATTCATGCACTTTCTGCAATCGCAGCATGTTTCAGAACCGCTACCGCAGGCGTACCGGCGAACAGATTTTGCAGGAAACAGACACGCTTATACAGGTTCACGGATGCCGGTCCTTGTATATTTTTGATTTGGAATTTACGCTGAATCGGGAAATGGTCAGAACCATATCACGCCATCTGATTGAAAAGAACTATGCGGAACGACTCGGATTTTGCTGGACATGCCAGACCCGCGCCGATTCTGTGGACGCGGATTTGCTCAAACTGATGAAACAAAGCGGCTGTTCGCTCATTCATTTCGGAATCGAAGCTGGAAATGCTGAAATTCTGGCAAATACACATAAAAAAATCAGCAAAGACGCGATTCGCAAAGGCGTTGAAGCCGCAAAACAGGCAGGGATTCAGACAGCAGGATTTTTCATGTTCGGACTGCCCGGGGAGACCGCCGTGCATTATCAGCAAACACTTGATTTTGCATTAGAACTGAACCCGACTTTTGCTTCTTTTCATCCGCTGATTCCGATTCCGGGGTCTCCGCTGTTTGAGGAAGCTTTCGGAAAGGGACCTTACTGGGATGAAGCGTTTCCGACAAACAGAAGCTATTTTAAGCCTGAGCAGGAAAGGGAGATTTCGCGCTTTGTCAGAAAAGCCTATCTGACATATTATCTGCGCCCCCGATATGTTGCGGAACGTATTTTCAGCGGAAATCAGGCGGATTATATGCGGCAATTCAAATTATTTCTGAGTTTTGTCCTGCAAAAATAGGGGCGTGCCATCGGCGTTTCTCGTTCCCATGCTCCGCGTGGGAACGTAGAGCGAGTTTGAAACTCGCTTTACATCCGGACGCGGAGCGCGGGAGCGAAATTAAATTATCATCCAAATAAATTTCTTTCTTGACTTTGTTATATAAATTCCATTACGTTAATAGGAATAGATATTTGTCAGAAATTGAATTGTCAACATTTTTTAATCGTTATTTAACAAGGAGATCAAAAATGGCAGAGATTGTGAAAAAAGCAGTATGCAAGTGCGAAAAATGCGGAAACGAGGCTGAAATGACCTTCACATGCACATTGGATGAGGAAGAGCAGAAAAAATCCGCTTCAAAACAGAAAAAACCGGCAAAAGTCAAGGGAACGGGAACCTGTTCCC
>JAIFKL010000279.1 GCA_020049595.1 Desulfobacteraceae bacterium | reverse complement strand
CGACGCGGTGACGTTGCATATCTCAAAAGGACAGTTGGCAAGCCTGCTGGGGACGATTCCTGAAACATTGTCACGGACCTTTGCCAAAATGGCAGGGCAGCATCTGATAGAAGTAAAGGGCAGACATATCCGCCTGATAAATCGGGAAGCGCTGGAGGAACTTGCAGCATATCAGCAATAGACATTTTCGGAAATAAGCGGCTGAACTGACCGCAAAGGCGCAAAGACCGCTGTCGTTTTGTAAAGCGAATTTTTAATTCGCTTATAAGCGATTTGAAAAATCGCTCTACATTCCATTCCTTTGCGTCCTTTGCTGCGTCCTTTGCGCCAAAGCTAAGAATAGACGCGAGAACCTTTTTTATCTCTCGCAAAGACCGCAGAGAACGCAGAGTAAAGCGAATTTTTAATTCGCTTCAAAGCGATTTGAAAAATCGCTCTACATTCCATTCCTTTGCGTCCTTTGCGAGAACCTTTTTTATCTCTCGCAAAGACCGCAGAGAACGCAGAGTAAAGCGAATTTTGTCTGTTTTAAGCCGGGCGCTTATAAGCGATTTGATCTGTTCTCAGCCCGGGTCGCTTTACTTCTCTTTGCGCCCTCTGCGAGAACCTTTTTTTTATTTCCGATAAAGTCTAAAATAAAAAGAGTCGTACTGCTCTATGCCGATGGGACAGCCCTATGAAAAAAACTATCTGATATTTCTATATATTTTTGCCGCAATGATGCTTTTCGGGGCAGACGGTCCCGCGTTTGCGACAGATCGCGTGTTCCGTCCTTATTCGGTTGAACAGGGACTGTCTCAGGTAACGGTTTTCTGCATTCTTCAGGATAAGCAGGGCATTCTCTGGATCGGCACCCAGGAAGGACTCTGCCGTTTTGACGGATACAGTTTCAGGGTTTATAAGCACAAGCCCGGCGATTCCCGCAGCCTTAGCCACAACACCGTGCGCTCCCTGCTGAAAGATGCCCGGGGAAATCTCTGGATCGGCACTCAGGACCGGGGACTGAACCGTTTTGATCCGCTCACGGAAACCTTTGTCCGTTTCCGGCATGACCCGGACGCAAAGGACAGTCTCAGCAGCGATGCGGTTTACTGTCTTTACAGGGATAGCCGGGGACAGCTCTGGGCAGGCACCACGAGCGGCGGATTCTGCTGTTTTCATGAAAATATGCAGACCTTTGAATGTTTCGGAAAAGAACTGAACGTCTGGGGTATGGCAGAAGCCCCGGAAGGCAGAATCTGGATCGGCGCATTTGAAGGACTGTATCTTTTTGATCCCGCTTCCCGCAGCATTGAAAGGTATCACACGCCCTTCCCCCTGAAAGAAATCTCCGGTCTGTATCGTGACCCGCTGGAACGTCTGTGGATTGTATCCAATCACGGATTGTTTTATAAAGACCCGCAATCTCCTGAAATCAAATCATATCCGGTTCACGGCGTCCCCTATTCCGACCGTAAAGGCAGGTTCTGGATCGGCACGGAAAAGGACGGGCTTTTCATGCAGGAAGAACCGCAGGCAGAACTGACCCCCTGTCACTTGGTTCCGCACAATTCCGCAAGCCTCAGCGACCGGGGCATTCTGTCTTTTTTTGAAGACGACTTCGGCGTACTGTGGATCGGCACACGCTCCGGAGGACTCTTTGCATACACCGGACTGGCTGAAACCTTCCGGCATATTTCATCCCGGACCGAACAGCCCCTCACCCCGAACCCCTCACCCCGAACCTCCCATCGCCTGAGCCATAACATGATCTGGGCATTGTATGAGGACCCGGAGGAAATTCTGTGGATCGGCACCGTGTTTGACGGACTGAACGCGCTTGATCGGAAAACCGGCAAATTCCGTTATTTCCGGCATGATCCCGCAGATGAGAAGAGTCTCAGCGACAATACGGTCATGTCTGTCGCCGAGGATGCTGCGGGCAGTCTCTGGGTGGGAACCAACAGGGGACTCAACCGCTTTGACCGCAAAACGCAGACCTTCACAAGTTACCGGTATGAGACTGGGAATTCCGGAGAAGATGTGATCCGATGTATGCTTCCGGATCCAGACGGTTCCCTCTGGCTGGGAACTTTCAGAGGTCTGAAGCATTTTGATCCCCGGACCGGAAATTTCCGAGTTTTTTTCAGCGAACCGGAGCCCGGCAGCCCCGGATCCTGCCGGATCATGTCCCTGCGCCGGGATCAGGCAGGCATTCTCTGGATCGGTTCTGACGGCGGCGGACTGTACCGGCTGAATCCCCTTGGCGGTGAAACAAAAGTATTCCGCAATATTCCGGACAGACCCGATACCCTGAGTTATGACAATATTCTCTGCATTCATGAAGACCGGAACCGGATTCTGTGGATCGGAACAGCCGGCGGCGGACTCAACCGCTTTGATCCCGCGACAGAAAAATTTTCCGTTTATGATGAATCCAAAGGATTTCCCAACAATACGGTTTACGGCATTCTGGAGTCTGAAACCGGGGAACTCTGGATCAGCACCAACCGGGGATTAGTGCGGTTTTTTCCGAATACAGACACCTTTCTCAATTCTCAATTCTCAATTCTCAATTCTCAATTCTTTCGGCGCTACGGTCCCGAATACGGCGTTCAGAGTACGGAATTTAATACCGGCGCCTATTTCCGCAATCCCCGCAGCGGTGAAATGATCTTCGGCGGCATCCGGGGAATCAATCTTTTCCATCCTTCCGACATTCGGACCAATCCCCATAAACCCCCTGTTGTCATCACTTCCCTGACCCGGGACGGGAATCCGGTTCCCGATATGAACCATATACTGGCAGGCAAAGCAGAATTAGTGCTGGACTGGCCGGGAAATTCCTTTGAATTTGAAGCTGCCGCGCTCTGTTATGTGCTGCCGGAGCAGAACCGCTATCAGTACCGCCTGGAAGGATTTGACACAGACTGGTATGAAGCCGGGACCCGGCGCTTCGGCCGTTATTCGGGACTGTCGGGAGGCAGTTATCTGCTCAGGGTCAGAGCGTGCAGCCATGAAGGCATATACAGCGAAAAAGATGCGCGGCTGCGGGTCCGGGTTGTTCCCCCCTGGTGGCGGATGCGGCGCTTTCGCATACTGGGAATCCTGCTTTTGGCAGGCGCTGCTGTCTGCGCCTATTTCTGGCGGATGAGGCAGGTTCGCACACGCAGCAGGATGCTGGAAGAACTGATTCGGGAACGCACAGCACAACTGCGGATTGCCAAAGAACAGGCAGACTCCGCCAATCAGGCAAAAAGCGAATTTCTGTCTAACATGAGCCATGAGCTGCGGACGCCTCTCAATGCGATTTCAGGCTATGCCCAGATATTTCTGCGGGATCCGCAGTTGTGCGCCGCACACAGGGAAGGCGCCCGCATTATCTACAGCAGCAGCGGGCATCTGCTGACCATGATCTCCGACATGCTCGATCTGGCACGGATTGAAGCCCGTCAGATGACCCTGACGCCCACGCGCTTTCATCTGCGGAACTTTCTTCATCATATTCCGGCAATGGTGGAAATACGCGCAAGACAGAAAGGGCTTGACCTGCATTGCGAGTGCGCCGCCGATCTGCCTGAAATGATTTGCGCCGATGAAAAACGGCTGCGTCAGGTTTTGCTGAATCTGCTGTATAATGCAGTTAAATTCACATCACAGGGCGCTGTGGAACTCCGGGTGACCCCAAGCCGCGAACTGCATGACAAACCCGGCATCTGTTTCACTGTGCAGGACTCTGGTCCGGGCATTCCTCCTGAAATAGCAGAAAAAATATTTGAACCTTTTTTTCAGTTTCATGCCGGTGCCACGCGTGCCGAAGGCACAGGTCTGGGACTCCCCATCACCCGGCAGATACTGCGTCTGATGGGTGCCGAACTGCATATACAAAGCGTTCCCGGAACCGGTGCCTGTTTTTATTTCACGCTGGCATACAATGAGGAATGCGACGGTTTTGCTGCGCTCACATCGGTCGGTGAGCGGAGCAAAACCGGGGGAAATGATCCGGAACCGGTTTTGCCTGAAGCCCCGGTCTGCGGATACCGGGGGCGGAAGCGTCATATCCTGATTGCAGATGACAGCGAGACAAACCGGGCAGTATTGAGCGCTCTGCTGAAGCCTTCGGGTTTTGTTCTGAGCCGGTGCGGCAGCGGTGCCGAGGCTTTGGACATGCTCGTGAAAATGCCCTGCGATCTGCTGCTGGCAGATTTGCGGATGCCGGAAATGGACGGATTCGAGCTGATCCGGCGCATACGGGCGAATCCGGCATTCTCGCAGATAAAGATCATTGCCGTATCGGCAAGCGTCATGTCTCATATCCGGGCAGAGAGTCTGAATGCCGGCGCGGATGATTTTCTGCCCAAGCCGGTGCAGGAAAAAGAATTGCTGGCAGCCGTCGCTGTCTGTCTCGGGCTGGAGTGGATCAGAGATGAATCCCCTGCATCTGTTCCGAACACGCCGGCGGATTTGCCTGAGACCCTGCAGATTTTACCGCCCCGGCATGAACTGATTCTGCTGGCAGAACTGGCAGCAGCCGGACGGATCACGGAAATCAGAAAAAATCTTGACCGCATCCGGGAAAGCCATCCCCAATGTGCAGGATTTGTCCGGAAAACAGGTGAAATGGCAGACCGTTTTGCGTTTCAGGAGATGGCTGTGTATTTGGATGAATTGAGAATTGAGAATTGAGAAGCACAATGACTGATGAAAACACAACAAGTACCATACTTATCGCCGATGACCGGCCCGGCAGTCTGATGATGCTGATTTCCTTTCTGGAATCAAACGGATACAGCATCATGGCAGCCCTGAACGGGGAAGCAGCTTTAGAACAGGCACGGCGTTTTCCCCCGGATCTGATTCTGCTCGATGTCCTGATGCCCGGAGCCATGGACGGTTTTGAAACCTGCCGCAGTCTGAAACAAGACCCCCTTACCCGTGACATTCCGGTCATTTTTCTCACTGTGCTGGATCAGGCAGTGGACAAAGTTGCCGGATTTGCCGCAGGCGGACTGGATTTTATCAGCAAACCGGTCGAACATGCCGAAGTGCTGGCGCGGGTGCGGACGCATCTGAATATCCGCAGGCTTGCCGCAGCACTGCAAAAGGAAAATGAGCGATGCCGCTCCCTTGCAGACGTCATGTTTGACGGGATGCTGATAGCGCAGCATCAGGACAACTGTTTCCGGATTGCGGAAGCCAACCGGGCCATGTCCGATATTTTTGCCTATACCGCTGAGGAACTGCTGACGATGTCTGTGGAAGATCTCTTCACCCCGGATGCCCGGTCCCGCATCAAAGAAAAACTGCGGCAGAGTGAAACCTCGGCACAACTGACAGGACTGCGGAAAGACGGGACCCGTTTTCCCCTTGAAATACGGTGCAAACCTGTTGTCTGGCAGGAACGCGATATGCACGTCGCTGTGATTCAGGACAAAACACTGGAAAAAGAGAATCTGGTGCTGCGTGCCGGGCTCAAAGACCGTTACCGTTTCGGCAGAATCATCGGCAAAAGCCCGGTGATGCAGGATTTGTACGAACTGATTGCCCGTGCGGCTGCAAGCGATGCAACAGTTCTGCTTCTGGGAGAAAGCGGCGCCGGAAAGGAAATTGCCGCACGCACCGTTCATGAACAGAGTGAACGCCGGAATCATGCCTTTGTTGCGGTAAACTGCGGAGCGATTTCCCGTGATCTGTTCGAGCGGGAGTTTTTCGGACACCGCAAAGGCGCGTTTACCGGCGCGGATTGCGACAAACCCGGTTTTTTTGACGCGGCGCAGGGCGGCACTCTTTTTCTGGATGAAATCGGCGAACTCACACTCTCGATGCAGGCAGCACTGCTGCGGGTCATTGAGCATCATGAATACATACCGGTGGGTTCGACACAGGTGAAACATTCGGATGTCCGCATCATTGCCGCCACCCACCGGAACCTGCCGGAACTCATCCGCAGCGGAAAATTCCGTCAGGATTTTTATTTCCGTCTGGATCTGCTGACCATAAGGATTCCGCCCCTGCGAGAGCGCAAAGAGGATATTCCGCTGCTCACAGACCATTTTCTGGAACACTACGGCAAAGGCAAAGAAGCAAACCGTATTCCCGATGAGATCACAGAAATGCTGTGCAGCGCGGAATGGCCGGGGAATGTGCGGGAACTGTATCATGCGCTGGAACGCTGGCTGATCATGGGACGTCTGGAACTGCGCCCTCGTGCTGCAAAAACGGCTTTGTCAAAACATGAAATTCCCGACTCGGAACCCCGGTCCCTGATTTCTCTTCCGCCGGTCCGGGGGGACATGCCGCTGGAACAGGCAATGGAAATGCTTGAAAAAGAACTGATTGTTCAGACGCTCCGGCAGAACCTCTGGCGCAAAAAAGAAACCGCAGCCCGACTGGGAATCAACCGCAAAACCCTGTATCAGAAAATGCGGAAATACGGGCTGGAGTCCGGGGCGGATAAGGGGTGAGGGGTCGTAGAACGAGTTTTCAACTCGTTTTCACATCCGCCCGCAGAACGAGTTTTCAACTCGTTTTCACATCCGCCCCCTGACCCCTGACCCCTCACCCCGAACCCCGGGTGAGGGGTGAGAGTTTGTAGAACGAGTTTTCAACTCGTTTTCACATCCGCCCCCTGACCCCTGACCTCGAACCCCTCACCCCGTCCGTGTAACCTTTTCACCCCAAAAGAGAGGCGGATTAACCTCATCATATTTAATTATTTGTTTTTTATAAAAATATTTACAAAATATTTCAGTTCAGGGGGTGGAATGACCCCTTTTTCTTTTTTTCTGTTTCGGCGTTCATTATATCCAACTTACAGATATAAAAGTATAATTATCATTTTTTAACGATGGTGGCATATATTTTGCTTATTAAACATGAGGTGAGGGGTTCGGGGTTCGAGGTTCGGGGTGGTTCGGTTCTGAGGTCAGAGGTTCGGGGTTTCACCCCTCACCGGCAGGCAAAAAAAAAGGTTTTCCGTGAAAGAAAATGCGATTTTCTGTGTATGATGATTTATTAACCTTTTTCATTTTGGCAGCGGTGCAATGAAGCAGTGACGAAGCCGGTTCATCAAAAGGAGGTGACAGTGAAAAACAGACGACTGAATTTTCTGCGTTGCATATTTGTATTGTAAATGTTACAAACCATCATGATTTTGGAAACATGATTGTTTTTCAGGCGCATACTGTCAGTCGGACTCCGGGATTTTGAAAATTCCCGGAATTTTTACACAGGATGTATTACAGGGATTAAGTCAGGTGATTTCTGAAAATAAATATCCCGGTTCAGTTCACAGGCAAAAGCCGGAAGCCTGTGCTGCTTTGGCGGGATATGAGCTTTGAGGAAATCGCCTGATGTGAATTAAGAGTTGAATTAAGAGTCAGATTTGACAGCTTCGGTTCATTCTGATTTTTTTGACTTTTAATTCGGATGGTTAAATTTGAAAAAAAGGAGAAAGGAATTATGAGAAAAAAAGCATTGAAAGCGTTATTGGCGCTGCTTGCCTGCTGCCTGTTTCCGGCGGCTCACGGCGCAGCATTGGAATGGAAACCGGAAACCGCTGTCGTCAGTCAGGGTGCCCACTCATACAATATAATTGCCGTAAGAAGCGATGGAACGGTCTGGAATTGTGGGGCGACGCCGAAGCAAAAACCCTATCTTGAGGATGTCGTTGCTGTGACCGTCAGATATAACTATT
>JAIFKL010000267.1 GCA_020049595.1 Desulfobacteraceae bacterium | reverse complement strand
GCTCCGCGTCACCGGAGATTTGACAATTTACGTTCCCACGCAGAGCGTGGGAACGAGGATATAAGGATAAATTTTTTCATCTTTTCGTGTTCTTCTTAACTTTCGTGTTTTCGTGGTTAAAATTAATAAATGATATAGTAGAAAAAAGATACGGCTATGTCAACAGCAAATCAGCCGGACATTTGTTTAATTAGATGACAATCCCAAAGCGGAATTGAAAAAAACAAGAATTTTTATTGAACAATCCGTTACAGAATGTTATTACTCATCTCCAAAATGACTGCAAACTATTATATACTCTTTATCGGCTATGTTTTCGGCTTTTATATGGCATGGAACATCGGTGCCAATGATGTTGCCAACGCCATGGCTTCTGCGGTGGGCGCAAAGGCGATTACCATCCGTCAGGCGCTGTTTGTGGCAGGGATATTGAATCTGGCAGGCGCTGTGTTTATCGGCGCGCATGTGACCGATACGATTCGGAACGGCATTGTTTCCACTGAAATTATGACCGATCCTCATCTGACGCTGCTCGGCGCATTGTCCGCGCTGCTCGCCTCGTCCTTATGGGTATCATTTGCCACATGGAAATCCCTGCCGGTTTCCACCACCCACTCGATTGTGGGCGCGATGGTCGGCTTCGGCATCATGGTCGGCGGTTTTTCAGTGATTAAGTGGGGAGAACTCATAGCTGTGGTCGCCAGTTGGATTATTTCCCCGGTGTTCAGCCTGATCATCTCCTACTGTATGTTCAAAATCATTACAAAGGTCTTGATTTCCCAAAAAGAATCCTTTGAACTGGCTTTGAAGCTGTCTCCGTTTTTTATAGGAATTGCCGTATTTATCGTAGTGCTGTCTTTTCTGTTTAAAACTCCCCTGGGAAAACAATTGGCAGTCGGAACGGCTGCTGCATTTCTGATCGCATTTGTTGTGTCAGCCTTGGTCGGAATTGCAGGGATGAAAATTTTACGCCGATTTGTCAAATCTGACAATCCGGACGACGCGGAACCGGTTTTCCGTTACATTCAGGTCGGGACTTCCTGTTATGTCGCGCTGGCGCAGGGTGCAAACGATGTCGCCAATGCCATCGGTCCCTTGGCTGTCATCTATTTTCTGGTGAAAACCGGCAATGTCAGTGCCTCCGTTCCCGTGCCTTTTTTTCTGCTTGTATTCGGCGGTATCGGCATTGCAGCAGGCATCGGCATGGCAGGACATCGTGTGATGGACACGATGGGAACCAAAATTACAACTCTCAGCAACACCCGAGGCTTTGCCGTTGAATTCGGAGCAGCGACAACTGTGCTGGTTGCTTCAAAATTGGGACTTCCGGTATCCACAACCCATGCTGCTGTGGGCAGTGTTCTGGGCGTGGGACTTGCACGCGGACTCGAAGCGGTCAATTTCGGCATTGTATTCAAGATCATGCTTTACTGGATACTGACCGTTCCTGCCTCAGCCCTTACCAGTATGGCAATTTTAAAAATACTTCAACTTCTTGTATAAAGGAGAACAACAATGCGTATTCCGTTTTTATCTTTATTTATCGTCTCCCCGTTTGACGGACTTCAGGAACATGCGGAGAAAGTCAAGGAATGTGCATGGGCTTTTCAGCAGGCAATCGAATGTCATGTGACAGATAAATGCCAGACATTTGAAGAACTCCGGCAAGAGGTGATCCGATTGGAAGAAGAGGCAGATGTTATCAAACGGCGCATCCGCGGGCATATTCCCAAGGGAACGCTGATGCCGGTGGACAAATTTCAGTTGTTCATGTATCTGCGGGAACAGGACAGCGTGCTGGATGCGGTGGAAGATTCCTTAGACTGGATATCCTATCGCACGGAACCGGGCATTCCGCCGGAGTTGGAAAAAGATTTTTTTCTTTTGGTGGACGCGGTGATTGACCCGATTGAAGAATTGAGTGTCATGGTATCGGAAGCAAGACAATATTTTAAAACTTACTCGGATAAGGACCGGAAAGTTGTAAAAGATATTATCCGCACCCTTCGCAAACAGGAACATGATGCCGATAAATTGGAAGATGCTATCAAACGGAAAGTTTTTAATCTGGGAACGGATCCGATTACAGTCTTTCAGATGGTGAGGCTTGCCGAAAATATCGGCTCTGTCGCGGATCATGCGGAAAATGCCGGTGATATGATGAGGGCGATGATTGCAAAGTAATTGAGAATTGAAAATTGAGAATTGAGAATTGATGTTCCCACGCAGAGCGTGGGAACAAGTCCGTGTTGTGTTATCCGATCACCATAATCACATCGCCGGTTGAGACTTCGCTGCCCTTCTGTACCCGGATTTCTTCTACAGTACCGCTTACATTGGTAATGACATTATTTTCCATTTTCATGGCTTCTATAATCACTACGGTCTCGCCTGCAAGTACCTGATCTCCCATCTTTACCGGAATATTCATGATCACTCCCGGAATCGGAGCGGTGATCAGGGTTTTGCCTTCGATTGCAACCGGCGCGGGAGCAGCGGGTTTCGGAGCAGGAGCCGCTTTCGGTGCGGGCGCGGGTCTCGGTGCCGGTGCGGGTCTCGGTGCCGGTGCGGGTCTCGGTGCAGGCGCAGTCCTCGGTGCCGCAGCCGGTCTCGGTGCTGCCTTCGGAGCCGGTCTCGGTCTCGGAGGGGGCGCGGGCGCAAAAACTTCCTCACTGTAATTTTCAATAAGGACTTCGTATGGTTCCCCGTTCACATACACTTGGGCGACTGTATCCGTGACTTCGCCCACCTCTACTTCAAATGCTTTTTCATTCACTGTAATATTGTATTTCATTATGTAACACCTCAGATTTATTTACGGTTAAAGCTCTGCAAACGACTTTCCATCATTCGCCCTCGTCCCTGCTGGACCCATCCTGATGATGTCTGAACGGTCCTGTTATTACGGACACCCGGTTTACCTGTTTCAGCATCTTCATTCCCTTGTGAATCTCCCTCTGTTTCTGACAAGTTGCACTGTCCGAAGAGGTGGAGATGCAATGCTGTCATAATGGCTGCTGCTGTCTCATATTCAGAAAATTCATCTCTTGACGCCATTTTTACTGCCAATGCAGCAGCAGCAGCTATTTCCGCTTCCGGTACCGGAGCCGCTTTCGTCAGTGCAGGCGCGGGCGTCTCAGTCTGTACCGTCTGCACCGGTGTCTGAGGAGCTGCGGCATTAACAGGCTTTTCGGGAGTCTGATCCGTTATTTGAAAAAATTTGCCGGAGATGAGCATTCCGATCATCAGAACGCCGAGAACAAGGAATACGCCTACGAACCGTATCACCAGAGTTCCGAGCGCATAACCCCAGAATGAATCTCTGGGCCCGCCCACGAAGAAGATTTTGCCGTTCACAGCCCCGTCAGAATCAAAAGGTCCGCCGTCTTTCACATTAATCACCAACTGCTGGACAAAATTAGGATGGCTCAGATTCTGTATTTCCGGCTTCATCCATTGTTCTTTTTCCAGTTTCTCATTGAAAATATAATACTTTGTGGAACTGGTGAAAAACTGCGATGTGACAGAGACTTTGACTTCGCCGCCCGGAGGTGAAACATCGCCGATTTCAACCGTAAAAAGCGCGGACTTGAAATTCTTGATGTCAACTTCAGGGCGCGCTGCTGCCGTGAAATCCATTCCCTTGACTTCAAGGAGTTTGCCGCCCAGCACCTCAAATTCAATCTTTACGCTGGTGCTTTTTCCGCGCGGAATAAGTTTGGCGATGATTTTGTCTTCCTGACGGGTAAATTCGGGTTTGGGTTTTTCCATATCTTCCCCGAAAACAGCCCAGCAGACACAGGGAAATGCCGCTGCCGCAAAAAGCAGAGCAAAACATATTCCCGCTATAAATTTTTTCCTTATTTTCGTCATGGTTTCCTCCTACTTAAACATAGCGATAAACATACCGGCTGCCGCAGCCGAGCCGATAACACCGGCAAGATTGGGTCCCATCGCGTGCATGAGCAGCCAGTTGTTCGGGTCTGCTTTAAGCCCTTCTGCATGAGAAACGCGTGCGGACATCGGCACTGCCGAAACCCCTGCCGAACCGATAAGGGGATTCATTTTTTCTTTCAGAAACAGATTCATAATCTGAACCGTCAGGATGCCGCCTGCGGTGCATACCACAAAGTCAAACAGACCGAAAGCGAAAATGAGAAGCGGCTTGGGGTTCAGAAATACTTCTGCCTGCATGGTTGCACCTACGGACAGACCGAGGAAAATGGTCACAATATTCATGAGCGCGTTCTGGGCAGTGTCAGTCAGACGTTTAACCACATTGCTCTCCCGCATGAAATTGCCGAACATGAACATGCCCATCAGGGGCGCGACTGCGGGAATCAGCAGAACAATCAATATTGTTCCGAGAAGCGGGAAGAGAATCTTCTCCCGTTTAGATACGGGTCTGAGCTGCCGCATTTTAATCATCCGCTGCGCCTTTGAGGTCATCAGCCGCATGATGGGCGGCTGAATCAGCGGCACCATCGCCATGTAGGAATAAGCAGCCAGCGCATTTGCGCCCAGCAGATGCGGTGCCAGTTTTGCCGTCAGATAAATTGTCGTGGGACCGTCCGCGCCGCCGATGATTCCCACCGACGCCGCTTCTTTCAGCGTAAAACCGCAGAAAAGCGTTCCGATGTAGGTAACGAACACGCCGAGCTGCGCGCCCGCGCCGACCAGAAGGGTTTTCGGATTTGCGATCAGGGGACCGAAGTCTGTCATCGCGCCCAAACCCAGAAATATGACGCAGGGGATAATCTCCCATTCCACGCCGTATTTATAGAAAAAACGAATCAGTTCGGGGCTTCCGTTTTCGGCAAAGCCCATCAGCGGCGTTATCGGAAAATTCACGATGAAGATGCCGAATCCGATGGGCAGAAGCAGCAACGGCTCATATTCTTTGGCAACTGCCAGATAAATGAACAGCAGCCCGATACAAATCATAATCCCTTCGTTCACAGTCAGATGGGGAATCCCTGTCTGTGTGAGAAGGATGCTTTTAGTCAACTCAAGTACCTGATCCCAATTCATAAATACTTTTCTCCTTTAACTACTTTTTTCTTACAGTTCTCTGTTACAAGGGCATATTCGCGTGCTTCTTGGAGGGATTGATATCCCGCTTGGTTCTGAGCATTCTGAGCGCCTGAATTATTTTCGGACGGGTGTCCGCCGGATCAATCACATCATCAATATAGCCCAGTTCGGCAGCTTTATATGGGTTGGCGAATGTTTCCCGGTAGTGTTCGATCAGCCGTTTTCTCTCCGCGTCCGGGTCCTGGGCTTTGCTGATCTCTTCTCTGCATATAATATTGACGGCACCCTCCGCGCCCATCACGGCAATCTCGGCTGTGGGATATGCCAGATTGACATCTCCCCGGATATGCTTGGAACTCATCACAATATATGCTCCGCCGTAAGCTTTCCGGGTGATGATTGTAATGCGCGGCACGGTGGCTTCGCAGAAAGCGTAGATAAGCTTTGCGCCGTTTCTGATAATGCCCCCGTGTTCCTGATGAATGCCGGGCAGGAACCCCGGAACATCTTCGTAAATAATAAGCGGAATATTGAAAGCGTCGCAGAATCTGACAAAACGGGCACCTTTGACAGATGCGTTAATATCAAGACATCCTGCCATGAAATTTGGCTGATTGGCGACCACGCCCACCGGCATTCCGTCCAATCTTCCGAAACCCACGACAATATTTTTTGCCCAAAGTTCATGAACCTCAAAAAAATAATGTTCGTCCATATTGGAACGGATAATTTCACGAATATCATAAGGCATATTGGGGTCTGTCGGGACAGCAGTCCTGAGCGCTTCATCCAGGCGCATGGGATCATCCTTTGATTCCATCAGGGGCGGGTCTTCCATGTTGTTCCGGGGCAGAAAGGTCATCAGTTCCCGAATCTGATGCAGACATGTCTCATCGTCCGGAGAGGCGAAATGTGCAACGCCGCTTTTTTCATTATGGGCCATGGCACCGCCCAATTCTTCTTTGGTCACGGTCTCCCGTGTGACAGCTTTGATGACCTCGGGACCTGTGATAAACATGTGACTGGTCTTTTCCACCATGAATATCCAGTCGGTCAGCGCGGGAGAATAAACCGCGCCCCCTGCCGATGGACCCATAATGGCGGTAATCTGGGGAATGACGCCCGAAGCCATGACATTGAGCAGAAAAATGTCGGCGTAACCGGCAAGACTCATCACCCCGGACTGAATCCGCGCACCGCCGGAATCGCAAAGCCCGATGACCGGCGCGCCGACTCTCATGGCTGTTTTCATGATCTTGCATATCTTTTCCGCATGGGCAAAAGAGAGCGAACCGCCCAGCACGGTGAAATCCTGAGCAAATACAAAGACTGTCCTGCCGTGAATCAGTCCGTGTCCTGTTATAACGCCGTCTCCGGGAATTTTCTCAATTTCCATGCCGAAATCATTGCAGCGATGCGTTTTAAAGCGGTCTGTCTCAACAAAGGTATTTTTGTCAAGAAGTATCTCAATTCTCTCACGGGCAGTAAGTTTTCCGGCTTCGTGCTGCTTCTGTATCCGTTCAGTACCGCCCCCTTCCATTGCCTCCTTATTTTTTCGCTCAAGCTTTTCAAGCAGTGCTTTCGGTTCCATGAATACTCCTTACATTGATTTAATCAATTGAATCATGTAAATAAAGTAAAAAAATAAAAACTTTTTGCCAATAAATCCGTTCAAATTGAGAATTGATAATTCTCAATTAATAAGCGGAGCGGGAAATCTCTGTCTGTCCGTTCAGACAAGACCGCTCCCATTCCAGCGCATCAGTATCAGCATAAATCATAAACGAATTTATTTAACACCGGCATGATTGAGAGTCAAGCGAATTGTGCTAAATGCCGATCATCACTTTCCCGGAGATTCATAGCGATTTTGATATCCTGTTTTTATTAATACAAATTAATACAAAAAAAATTTCAATGAGTACCGTTGCTGCGGATACGGTTTCGGTTCCGAAAAAACAGGCAAAAATTTAAAGGAAACTGAATATCTGCAAAATATTACTGTGTTTTTTCTCACAAATACTCAGGCTCCGAATCTGATTCTTCTGCAACACTGTTCACATGGTCAATTGGAAAAAAATTCTTATACGGAAATTAATCTGAAAATGCAAGTGCTGAAATGAGCGGAAATTCCTGTGATAATAAAAAACAGACTTCCAAAACTGTTGTAACAGGCAGCAACATACAGAAAAATAAAAATATTAAGATAATCATCGGCTTTTCCGGCAATGCCGGTATTTTTTCTGTTTATTATATGAATCAGCATTATAAACTAAAAACGATTTATCGAAATTTAGCATATTATTTATGTCTGTATCCTTAGTTTCAGACAGATTTTTTAAAAAACTGAAAGCGCCCGGCTTAAAACAGACTCAGTTCGCTTCTGAGCGGTTTGATCTGTTCTCAGCCCGGGTCGCTCTGCAATGCTTTGCGCTCTTTGCGCTCTTTGCGAGAGATTTGCTGATTATTTCCGAAAATGTCTAATAAGCTGTTTTCAGACTGCTTTCAAAAGCTGCTTTCACGAATCAGCACGGCAAAGATACGCAGCCAGCAGCGATAAAGCAGGCTTTGCGCTTTTCCTTCGGAACGGGCAGCGATGCGGACGGTGCCCCGCACAATCTGAAATATCTCTCTGTCTCCGAGAATCTGACGTTCAGGCGTCAGTATGACACGGTAAAGGCTTTGGGGACTTGCCAGCGTGTTTCTGTTTTCTGCCTTCACCGGAATCTCGCCCCCGTAAATCGAAGCGAGATAGGGCGATGCAAGTGTCCGCGAGCCGGTCGGATCAATCTCCCGGACCATGCAGTTCACAGGCCGCATGTCTCTGTTTTCCATGTAAAAATGCCCCGCATCAGCGATATTGATGTCATTGAGCGATGTCTCATCAATATAGCCTTCAATGATCTGACTGCCCGGGTCCGCGAGAATCGCCAGAAGCTGCGACTTTCCCGCCCAAACGCCGCTTACGATGCTGTCGGGCATATCCGTTATTCTGCCCTGCGTCGGGGCAGTGATTTGCAGTTGCGCCTTTTGCTCACGGCATCCCTGCAATTCCGTCATTGCCTCGGAAAGCCGCTGCAAAATCACCTGATGTTCTTCAAGCAGGTCTGTGCGGCTGAATCCCCGTGCGAGCAATTCTTCCAAGATGCGGACCTGTGTTTCCGCCTGCTTTTCCCTGAATGCAAGCAAAGGAGATTCCAGCAAAAACAGCAGATCGCCGGTCTTTACATGCTGACCGTTTTTCACTGCCACGCTTTTGACTTGAGCCGGAAAGGGCGGATAAATGCGGCTGAAATTCCCGCATTTCAGAACTGCCGGAATATAAATCACGCTGCGCGTCGGAACAATGAGAAAAACAATGAGACATATCGCCAGCGTCAGTGTGATGATGATATGACCGTTGTATCCGATTTCACGGCGATTTTCCCACCATTTGCTCATTTCACGGCATATCGGAAACAGCACGAACCAGATTATTTCTGTAGCAAAAAGGAACATGCCGAGCGCCTTGAAAAAAAGATGATACACCATAAGCGCAATGGCTGTGAACAGAATCAGCCGATACAGCCATGTCGAATATGCGTACAATATCAGCATGTTTTTTTTCATCTCCGAGAACCGCTCCGGGTTCGGAGATTTCAGACCCAAAAGAATTTTGCGTAAATGCTGTTTTCCGAGCGCAAACGCGCGGGACTGCAAATTGGGGACATCGAGAAAATCCGACAGGAGATAGTAGCCGTCGAACCGCATGAAAGGATTGAGATTTATCACAAAAGAGCGAAACCAGATCGCTGTTGCCGAAAGAAAACACGCGCTCCGCAGGGGACTGTCCGGGAGAAAAACCCAAAAGAACGCCGCGAAAACTGCAAGCCCCAGTTCCGCCAGCGTACCCGCGGCGACAATGTTCATGCGTTCCTTGCGGGATGCCAGTTTCCACGCGTCTGAATTGTCTGTGTAAAGCAGGGGCCACAGCACCAGAAACGCCAATCCCATTGTCGGAACTTTAAGCCCGTAAGCTTTTGCCGTGTAAGCATGTCCGAGTTCGTGAACCAGCTTGACGATAAAAAGCGAAAGTGAGTAGAAGATAAATCCTTTCACTGAAAAGAAATACAGAAAGGTATGAAGAAATGTCTCCCATTGGCGGAGAATGAGAAAAAAACTCAGACACGCGATGAAACCCAGAAAATACAGAAAAGCTCGGCTGACAAGCATCCGCACTGCCGGAAAGGTGATGTCAAGAAAGCGGTCCGGATGAAACAGCGGAATGCGGATAAAGAGATAGTGAAGCAGAAGCCATTTTAATCTGAAATCAGATAAAAAGCCCTGACTCTGCCGGGTCATTTTGGCTTTCAGAGCTTTCAGAACCGTTTCCCCGCGGGGTTCAAGCAGCGAATTGGCGAGAAAAAACTGTTG
>JAIFKL010000299.1 GCA_020049595.1 Desulfobacteraceae bacterium | reverse complement strand
CTTTTTGTTTTTTGTAAACAGCAATAATATCATCAACAAAACTAAAGATAATTTTCTAAACCCACAGGCAAGCAAATACTTATTCGGCAATAAAATTGTAGTGGACGGTAAAGAGGTGCTGATTAAGGAAGTGGCAAATTTTGAGGAAGCCGATAACGAGAACATCAACATCAAGTTTACCACTATTCAGCAATTACACATTGACCTGAACAATACCAAAGAAAACAGTATCACCTACGAAGATTTTGAAAGCCGGAAAATGATTTTGATAGCTGATGAAGCTCACCATTTAAGTTCCGGCACAAAAAACAACGGAGACCTGTTTGGCAGTTGGGAAGGCACGGTAATGAAACTGCTGCAACAGAATTTTGATAATCTGCTTTTGGAGTTTACCGCTACATTGGATTATGATAGCCGACAAATCACAGAGAAGTACAAAGACAAGGTAATTTACAAATACGATTTGTCTCAATTCAGGATTGATAAGTATTCCAAAGAAATCAATTTGATACGCTCTTTCTATGAAGAAAAAGAACGTATCATTCAGGCGTTGATTTTGAATTTGTACCGTCAGGAATTGGCTACCGAACACAATATCAATTTAAAGCCGGTCATCCTTTTCAAAGCCAAACGAACAATCAAAGAATCAGAAGAAAACAAAGAACACTTTCATCATCTGATAGATGATTTTTCGGCTGAAATGGTGGATAAAATTCAAAAAACATCCACCGTTTCCGTTGTGCAAAAAGCCTTCGCCTTTTTTGAAGCCAAAGGATTATCGTCTTCCGAAATTGCCAAACGCATTAAATCCAACTTTAAAGAAGAATACTGTATCAGTGCCAATAAGGATGCAGAGGCAGAACTCAATCAAATCCGCCTGAACACGTTGGAAGATGAAAATAACCCGATACGTGCCGTTTTTGCCGTTCAGAAACTCAATGAAGGTTGGGATGTGCTGAACTTGTTTGATATTGTCCGTTTGTATGAAGGGCGGGACGGAAAGGCTGGAAAACCCGGAAAGACCACTATTTCAGAAGCGCAATTGGTGGGTAGGGGCGCAAGGTATTTTCCATTTGCATTAGAGGAAGGTCAGGACAAATACACCCGAAAATTTGATGCTGATACCGCCAACGATTTGAAAACTCTTGAAGAACTATATTACCACACCAAAGAAGACAGCCGATACATTTCAGAATTGAAACAGGCGCTTGTGGATACAGGTATTTACGAAGACGAAGACAATATGGAAACCAAACAGCTTACGCTAAAACTCGAATTTAAGAAAACCGATTTTTACAAAACGGGTAAAGTCGTTTGCAACAAAAAAGTGGAAAAGAGCTATGATAATGTAAAGTCATTTGCAGACTTTGGTGTTGCAAAGCGAAATTTCAGTTACACCCTTTCTTCAGGCATTGGAAAAATGTCAGGAATGTTTACCAAAGAAGAAGAAAACGGAGACGCAGGGAAACCTTCGCAAAAAGATATTTCTGTTTCAGATATTCCGAGACACATCATTCGCTATGGATTAACACAAAACCCATTTTACTACTTTGACAGCTTGGAACAGTATTTCCCCAATGTTGAGTCCTTATCGAATTTCATTGTAAGCAATGACTATTTAGGCGGGTTGGAAATTACATTCAACGGAACAAAAACAAGACTGGAAGAAATAAGCAATTTTGATTATTTGATGGCTATTCAAGGTTTGTTGCAAAGCATAGAAAGCGAAATTAAATCCAACCTGACCGAATACGAAGGCTCAGACTATTTTAAGGAATACATCCATAGTGTATTTAAAGACAAGGAAATTAAAGTTTACAAAGACAGTGAGCGGGCAGATGGGCAGTTTGATGTTGTGAGTGAACCCAAGTGGTACGTATTCAATGCCAATTACGGCACAAGCGAAGAAAAAGAATTTGTAAAAATGTTTGCCAGACGTTTTGAGCATTTGGAGAAGAAATTCAAAAATATTTATCTCATCCGTAACGAACGGGAAGTAAAAATCATAGACAAATCAGGTCGGGCATTTGAACCGGACTTCATTTTATTCTGTAAACAGAAAAAAGGCAAAGAACTGACGTATCAGGTATTCATTGAACCGAAAGGAAATCATTTGTTTGCTCACGACAAATGGAAAGAGGAATTTTTAAAAGAAATCCGTGAGGAGCAAAAGACTATCAAAATAGACACAGACAAGTATTTGATAACCGGAGTTCCGTTCTATAACAATGCAAACGAAAATGAATTTAAGACAACATTAGAAGCTGTGCTAAATGAATAGAATATCGGACAAAGCACATAACCAGTCGTTCAAGCGGACAGGCGGAAAAAGCCCCGCCTGCCGCTTAACTCTGTGTTAGGTCAGTCAATACTAAGGATTTTTTTAAAAAGACCTGCGGTTTTAAATAAAGGGGTTGACTTCACCGTACATGTAGAAGATATTCGTTTTAGACAGAAAGGTGCTTCTTTTGATATGCCAAGTCATTCTGATATAGTTGATGACTTGATCGCAAAATTAAATGCTGACCCTTCTATTTACAGCAATATAAAGGAATTAATAACTGATTTGTATAATTGTAGAAATGTTACTGTGCAACAATGTTTACAGAACTCAATTAATGCAGGTCTTTTAACAACAGATGAGGTCATTATGGCTGTCAAATGGCTTTTTATTGAACAGGATGTTACATATTGGAATTGGAGTGGAAGAAATATGCTGTTTAGCGGTCTGCAATCGAATAGTTCAGCCTGATAGGTTCGCTCCATATAGATGGCAGGAGAGCTTGTTTTTAAAGATATTGTGAGGTAATGTATTAAATGTCAACTGCCAACAAAGCAAAGCCTTTTCTGAAATGGGCTGGCGGAAAAAATCAGTTGCTCAGACAGTTTGAAAATTATTATCCGCCTGAATTACGAAAAGAAAAAATTAAAAGATACATAGAACCGTTCATTGGCGGAGGTGCTGTGTTTTTTGAAATTATGCAGAAATATAATATTCAGTCTTCTTATATTTCCGATGTAAATAAAAATCTTATTTTAACATATCGGGTTATTCAGCATCAGCCGGATATTTTACTGGAATTTCTGGAACAGTATCAGAAAGAATATGATAATACGGCTGAAGAAAAACGTAATCATCTGTTTTTATCAATGAGAAAACATTTCAATTCACAGCAGTTTGAAATCAATTATAAAAAATTCTCAGATAACTGGATACCGAGAGCGGCACAGCTTATTTTTCTGAATAAAACCTGTTTCAACGGACTGTTCCGTTTAAATTCAAAAGGCGAGTTCAATGTTCCGTTCGGCAAATATAAAAATCCGAATATTATGGACAGCGATAATATCTTATCTGTTTCTAAAGTATTGCAGAATACTGAAATTCTGATTTCCGACTATAAAAACTGTTTTGAGAGAGCAGATGAAAAAACATTTGTCTATTTTGATCCGCCTTACAGACCCATCAGCAGAACAGCAAGTTTTACCAATTACTCAGGTTTTGTATTTACAGAGAAACAGCAGATTGAATTAGCCTGCTTTTTCAGAAAATTGGATACTGAAAAGCATTCCAGATTAATGTTAAGCAATTCAGACCCTAAAAATGAAAATCCTGATGATGATTTTTTTGAGAAAATTTATAACGGTTACAGCTTACACAGAGTTCATGCAAACAGAATGATAAACTGCAATGCCGACAAACGGGGACAAATTGACGAAATAGTTATTACGAGTTACGAATATGAACCACTAACCATGGCTCTCAATTTTTGACAAGTACGGAATTCATAAACATGACTTTGATGGAAGTCCGTTTATAATTACTGCGGAGCAGATAAAAGTTGCCACCGCCCATTTCAAAACAACAACCGAAAGAGAAGTCCGGGTTCTGTGCAAGCAGGACTCAAGGGAAAACAGACCCGAAGTTTTTGTTGAGAACAACCTTTTCATTTTACCGGTTAAAAACGGAGTTTATGCTGTTTTAAAAGGAGAGGGTTATATTGACATCCCAGAAATTTTGACAGAAAAGAAGATTTATAAATCAAAGCTGGACTTTAAGCTGGAGACATCTCTTGTCGGCAATTCCGAAATGCAACATTTGGATTTCGGAATTGCTTCAAGCCTGATTCGTTCATTTTTGGATGATGAGAGTCTTGTTTTGACCATACGTGGAAGAAAATACACGCCAAAAATTGAGTTTTACGTGAATAAGCACAAAATCACAGAGGAAAGTGTTCAGACAGAGGTTGACGCCGGCTATGAAGGCAGGAATCAGGTTGTATTGATTGAGGCGAAAAATGCCGTGAACCAGAAATGTTATTATCAGACAACTTTATTATCCGTTCCGGCAGTGGCAGACTCATACAAAAAAGAAAGTCAATGTTCTGTTTTTTGAAAAACAGAAAAGCATTTATTCAATCTGGCATTTCCATTTCAGAGACGCAATGAATTATAACAGTATCGAACTGGTAAAAAGTGAAAAATCTGAAATTGAAGATAAAACCTAACCAGTCATTGCAGTGGACACGGCTATCGCCGTGCCACTGAATTTGTTGTTAGGGTTTTCAAAAATGGAAAGGAGAAAGTAAAATGAAAATAGCCGTTACAATAGGTTTATGTTTGGCAATGGTGTTCATGTCGGCATGGGAAAGTCCGGCAGGATTGAATGATGGACTGGCGGCGTATTATCCATTCAATGGGAATGCCGATGATGAAAGCGGGAACAATAACAATGGAACGGTCAACGGAGCAGCTCTGACGACTGACAGGCTTGAAAATCCAAATAGCGCATATAACTTCAATGGTTCGACTAATTATATACTAATTAACGACAATAACACTTTCCATTTCAGTAGCAGCTTTTCAATTTCAGCATGGGTTTATCCAAATTCAACATCTGCTATATATATGGATATCCTTCATAAATGGGCAAATAGCACTACGGGAGTCGGCGCTCGCTGCTACGGTCTTTATTTGACTGACAGGAAAGCCTCATTGGTGATTAGCTCGGATGGGAAAAATGACATCACTACCGCGGGGGCAACTGCCCTATCGGTCGATAATTGGCATCATGTAGTAGGAGTATATAATGGCAACAGCATGATGGTGTACACAGACGGTATTTTAGATGGGTCCGATAGTTATGCCGGCTCAATCTATTCAGGAACTGCAAATATTACTATAGGGCGTGATGGTTTCGGGAATTACCCATTTAAAGGAAAGATTGACGATATTCGCGTTTATAACCGCGCCCTTTCCGCAACCGAAATTCAGGAGCTTTATAATGGGAATTGCAGTTATACGGACTCGGATAATGACGGAGTGATTGATCAATGGGATGAATGTCCTGACACTCCGTCCGGCTCACCTGTTGATAAAAACGGATGTCCATACACATTGGGCGATATAAACGGAGATAAAAAAGTCGGACTTTCCGAAGCAATTCATGCTTTGCAGGTAACATCAGGAATAAAACCGGCGAAGTGAGGCAGGCAAAAAAACAGAGAGGAAAAACCCTAACCAGTCGTTCAACCGGACAGCCCTATCGGGCTGCCGGTTAACTCGTTGTTAGGTTTCACACTCCAAAAAGGATAAAATGAAAAAGAAACTCGAAATAAAAGCTCATTTTTTTAATAAATTATCAGAGTTTGTATCTTCTCTGAACAAGGAAATAACTACCGAAGATGGACAGTGGACAATTAAAGGTTTTATTGATGTATTTAAGAATATATACACTATCTCATCTGATACAAAAATAGTCTCAAAGATTCTGGAAATACACATTTTCCCGAAAATATTGAAATTTGCCGAAGATTATAAATTCAAAATAGTCTTAGCCGATCATCAAAATTATTATCCGGATATTTCTTTCATATATGAAAAAGATGAAACGATAAAATTTGCTGTAGATTTTAAGACAACTTATCGGCTTGCCAATAAAGCCGAATATTGTAATGGTTTTACTCTCGGATCACACGGCGAATATTTTACAAACCGCACTAGTAAAAAGAATATACAGTTCCCTTATGGAGAATATAAGGGACATTTTTGTTTGGGTATCATTTACAGTCGCCATGCTGAAAGAGATATTGATGAAACCAGAATATATACACTTAACGAACTCAGATCAATGGCATCTGTCATCAGGGAATTTCAATTTTTTGTCGCTGAAAAATGGAGAATAGCGAGCGATAAAAGCGGGAGCGGAAACACTGCCAATATCGGAAGTATCAATAAAATCTCAGATATTATTCATGGCAAGGGCATGTTCTCTGAACTCGGAGAAGAATGGTTTGATGATTATTGGATGAACTACGGAAAGATAACTGTAGCTGAAAAGGATGGCAAAACAAAGAGACTAAGGAATTTAAAAGATTTTGTCGAATATCGCAAAGGCGACGCATCGTTGATTGTTCCCAAAACAAAGCGATCATCAGTGAAGGGGGAACTCTGATGAAAATTATAGTTCCCCCTATCAAATGTCAGGGAATCAAGACGAAACTTGTTCCATTAATTAAACAGGTTGTACAATGGGACGGAGATGGAAGATGGATTGAACCGTTTATGGGATCAGGGGTTGTAGGATTTAATATAATGCCCCGGAATGCCGTTTTTGCAGATACAAACCCTCATCTGATTAATTTCTATAATGCGATATTGAATGATGAAATTGACAGTTTCAGAGCCAGAAAATTTCTTGAAAATGAGGGTTGTAATCTTTCAAAATATGGCAAAGAATATTATTATGAAGTAAGAGAGCGGTTTAATAAAAATAATTCTCCCTCAGATTTTCTTTTTTTAAACAGATCATGTTTTAACGGTTTGATAAGATTCAATCAAAAAGGCGGATTCAATGTGCCGTTCGGTCATAAACCCATGAGATTTTCAAAAGCATATATCACAAAAATCGCAAATCAGATAGATTATGTATCGTTAATTTCCAAAGATTTGAACTGGAGTTTTATTTGTCAGGATTTTCATAAGACTCTAAGCAACCTGTCAGAAAATGATTTTGTTTACTGTGATCCGCCGTATTTAGGCAGACATGTTGATTATTATGACAGTTGGGATGAGAGTATGGAAAAAGAATTGTTTTCTGTTTTGAATCAGCTTCCATGTAAATTTATTCTTTCAACCTGGCACAGTAACAAATACAGAAAAAACCCTTTTATTGAGAGATTATGGTCAAAGTTTAATATTCTCACAAAGGAGCATTTTTATCACGTCGGTGCAAACGAAGATAACAGAAATTCCATGCTTGAAGCACTTGTGATGAATTTTGAACCGGAGAAACCGTTTGAAGAACCTCTTTTGAAAAGAGAACAAATAGCTCTATTCGAGAAAAGTGAGAAATATCAAAACCTAACCAGTCGGTCAAGCGGATAGCCCTAACGGGCTACCGCTTACCTCGTTGTTAGGCTTTGTTGTACTTCCTGCGACACAAAGTTGACCAATTAATAAGATGGTAGTCATATAGTATTGGTGATTTCTTTTTTAATCGAAGCGTTATAATGATGAATAAAAAGCAGTATTGCTCCTATATGATTCTCAAGTTTT
>JAIFKL010000337.1 GCA_020049595.1 Desulfobacteraceae bacterium | reverse complement strand
TGATAGACCTGTCCCCATGCACCGAGAAAAGAACGATATTGGCTGTCGGGCGCAAACCCGGCTTTGATGAACGCCGTATCATTCTCATTCAATCCCTTTTTTTCACACATACCAAGAAAAACCGCCCTGCACACTGTTTGCAGACTTGTTGTAACTTCCCCCTGAATTTCCGGCAGCACACAGAGAAATCGAGCCGTGTCTGTATGAACCCATTCTCCGAACAGAGATGCTGCGGCATTTGCCAGCCAGTCGAAACGCTCGCCTTTTTCAAGCCATTCCTGAAACAGAGATTTGACGCTCTCGGAAAATTCCTCAAAATCCCCCCTTGAGGGGGGCAGGGGGGTGTTTTCGGTGCGGGAAGATTTCTCCGGGGCAGCGTCGCCGCCCTGCACAGACACCCCCCGCCCCCCCTCAAGGGGGGATTTCAAAGCGTCTGCCCCACTGCCGGGCTGCATTCCCACGCGGAGCGTGGGAACGAGAACAGGACGGATTTTTCCCCACATTGCTTCCAATTTCCGCTTCAGTACCTGCTCGCAAATCTTCTGATGACTGAACTGGTATCCGCTTTCATCATCGGTGGGGCGCATGAGCAGAGAGGCGGAAACCAGCGTTTCCACCGGCGTGAGACTGCAAACCCGAAACGCTGATTCGATATTGTTGTCTTTCATCCACTTCTGAGTGAACTGCCATGCCGCGTCTTCGCTCCAAACCGACGTTTCCAGTTCATACAAGTCATCGCCGATTGCCTTCAATGTCTCTGAAATTCCCGGCAGTTCTTTTTCCAAAGCATTCAGATAAGCTTCAAACAAGGCGTCCTCGCCGGTAATGCCGGAAAAATCCGCCTCCTGTCCTTTCCATGTCTCGTGAAACACATGCAGATACAGCGGAGACGCGAGCAGATTTTTCACATCCGGCGGAATGCGCTCATAAGCATTGCTCGCTGCCCGCTCCGGCATATTTTGCTGACGGGACTGATAAGCGGCTTGTCTCTCCTCCGGCGTAAATTCAGGAACATTCAGTCTCGGCTCTTCTCTGCTTTCATTGGGATACTGATTCACAAAAACCTGATACACCGCTTCATCGCTAAAAGGCAGAATGCCGTGAATATTCTGCTTTTTGAAACTCTCCTGAAAAGCATCCAGCGCGCCGGTTCTCGCGGAGCATATCACCCTGAGCCATTTGTATTCGGCGGTTTCTGTCATAAATCCGTCAAGATAGCTGGCAAAATCCCTGAATCGCCCGACCTCGTTCACCGCATCCAAAATTATCCAAACTTTCCGGTCTTTGTTTTCATCAGCAGAAGCATTCTTATCCAACTGCCTGATAAATTCTATTGGCGTGGTAAATTCTTTTTCCATGACGCCGCAGGCTCTGAGCAATGCCCGGCAGAACGCCCGCTCCATAGTCTCATCTGCTTCTGCCGGAATCCCCTGTCTGCCGGAGAGAAATATCACCGCATCGCCTGCGCCTTTCAAAGACATGAACGCGTCAACCGCTTCTTTCTCCCGCAAGTCTTTTTCTTTTACCTTGTCTTTGAAATGCTTCTGACGGGTTTTCTCATTTTCCCCTTCCTTTGCTGTCTGAATCAGATTTTCTGCAAAGCGGCAGAGCAGAGAACTTTTTCCCGCGCCGGCTTCTCCGGTAATGACCACTGCTTTTGAGGGATTCCTGAGAGATTCAAGCAGAAGCCTGTCCATGGGGCGTTCAATATAGCACTGGGGAAAATATTTCTTCATGGTCAGATTGTTCAGCGTGGTCAGCGCATTATCCCGCGACCATTCGACCATGAGCCAGGGTTTTGCCTCTTCCCGCGTCAGCCCCAGTTGATGATTCTTTTTTGCAAGCATATCAGCCAGCTTGGGTCCCATGCCTTCAACCGTGATACAGGTTTTCACGCCGAGATAGACCACTTTCTTTTCCGTAAAGCCGTCTGTAAGTGTAACGTGTTCCTTCACAGCCTTTGATTGGCTCTCCGAATCAATACATTCCAGAATATCAGGCTTTTCAAGGTCTAAAGAGAAAAACAGGGGATAAACAGGCAGCGCATTCTCCCGATATGTCGCCGCCAACGGCGATTTCTGCAATGCTTCCCGGAGGTTCTGATTCACGGGCAATTCTTCGACCGCAAAACAGAAATCCGCATGAATCCCTTTGAGCGCAATCAGAGGGATGGAATCCGCGAGCGCGTCATCAAGCCGGTTGTCTCCCTGCACACCTCCGGGAAGACGGACAAGGCATATCTCATTTTTCTCAAATAATGACTTCAGGATAAAATCCAAGACCGGCAGATATTTTTCAATAATTTGAGGTTCATCGCCTGTTTTGTCCATCACAGCGAGACGATGCGCTCTGTCATTGCGGAGTTCCTGAAAAATATCCATCGGATATTTTTCTTTTTCATGAGTAAATTCTTTGGCAAGCGGATTCTTTTTCCATGTATTTCTCATTCCGATCCAATCCTTTGCCAATTGTTCAAAGAGCGGATTTGACGGGGGCGGATATTTCTCTTTCATGCCGCCGGTGATATAGTTTGCCAATGTGTCGGTCAGGGTTTTCCACTCCGCCCAGTGAGGCATCCGCATTTTGTTGATGGGCTTTCCGAGACCCAGACAGTTGCCGTCGGATTCCAGATAATCGGACAGCAATATCAAGCCCGTGATTCGCATTGCCTGATATGCGGTGAAAATCATGTTGTTGACGCGTTTCACCGGGTCAATTTCCGCATCAAGGCTCATGCACCACGGGTACGCGACCGGAAAGGGAAGCCGGTCAATCAAATCAGGCGCGGGCGCTGCCGTTTTCGGAATCAGGCTGCCCTCACATTTCCGTGTGCAGAAAAATTCATTTGCTTCTGCATCTTCCTTTGTCCATTCTCTTTTGCATTTTTCACAGATGTACATTTTATTTCCTCTCAGTCAAAGGTAAAGCGAATTTGCAATTCGCTTAGGAACGCTTCAGAGCGATTTGAAAAATCGCTCTACTTTCTCCCCAGCAGCCATATTATCAGAAAACTGAGCGCAAATCCAAGCCCGAAACTGAGCAGAGCCGCCAGCCACCATGTCAGTCCGTCCGGGATAGTGAATCCCTTTATATTAATGCCGAGATACATCAGAATCAGCGAAGGAATGCCGATAAAAGCCCCGAGCTGGCTGATCCGTCTTTCCAAACGCCGGTATTGCTGAACCATCGAGTATTCGTGCATTTCGCGAATCTCATCGCTGATTTCCCGATACAGACGCTCGGTCTGAAAAATTTCCTGCCATTTCAGATAGCAGCGATGATGATGCTCCCTTTGCATGACTTGTGCAAAATAGCCCCGCGCGGTAAAGAGCAACATCTGACTCCGAATTTTTTCAAACATATCCTCACGTTTTGCAGCAGCGGCTTTGTCATTTTTAATCAGCCAGTTGTGCGCCACTCTCTCAGAGAGCATCATCAGGGCAAACCGCTGATGCAGTGCCAGCAGAAAGAGCAGAAAATAACTGTCCTGCAAATGGGCAGGCAGGGTACGGCGAATAAACGGCGTATCCGGCGGATTCGCTGCCAGAAATGTTCCGCCCTCCAAAGAAAAAACAAACCATTGTCCCCGGTCATAAGGCAGCAATGCGGGATTGTCAGGCTTCAAATCTTCAGGCGGGGGATTTTCTCCCTGACCGGAATGAAAAAAATTGCGTAATTTGTAAAGCAGATGCGGCGTTTGTTCTTCTGAAATCCCGTTGACAAAAAGCCCGGCAAAAGGCAGCATCTGCCCCGGAATAAAGACCTCACTCCACCATTGTTCGGGAAATCTGTAAATGACGCCGTTATTCAGCAGAGCGGTCAGGATTTCCGATAAAGTGCCGGTTCCGTCAGGATGTTTGGCAATTCCGCCGGCAGGCTCAGGAAAAAAAGGGCTGTAAAGCGGCGTTTTTGTCTCCGAATCAAAGCCGGTGCGCCTCTGCCCCTGCAAAGAGATATTCCGCTGTCCACGGATAAAGCGGAAAGCATAGAGAAAATTGAGCCAGTCATCCGTGTTTTCATTTTTCGGCTTTGCCTGAATCGTGAGAAATCCAACGCCGACCCTGAAAAGCGCAAGCTGAATTGCGGATGCGCCTTTGCCGAAGCTGAAAGGAATATTTCCCTGCGCTGTTTTCAGATGCCAGTCTGCCCCGAAGCCGAAGGTATCCCGCAATGCGTCGCTGAGTTTCCACGCGCGGGCAGTGGTCATGCTGCTGTTTCCGGCATTCAGGTATTTTGACACGGCAGCCAACAAATCATCTTCGGGAAATTTCTGGTCTTCCCAGATTGTTACGGCTTTTTCTTTTTTCTGATACGCGGCATTTTCTATGATTGTTATGCGTTCATCAAATTCGTCTGCCTCAAATAAAAAAGGATAGACAAAAGAGGCAAATGACGGCTCGGAGATAAGATGTGAGGATTCAAAGTTCATTTCATTGTCTTTCATTTATTATAAGTTAAAAGGCAAAATAAAAAATAAAAACCTGTTTGTGATATTCGGACACTTTTTGACAATAAAGGCGATTTCGGTACATTTTTTCGATTTATGCACTTTAAAAGCCTTAAACGTGATTTTGCATATAAAACTATTTGCTTTGTTCAAATAAGGATTTAATTCCTTTTTTGTCAATCTGTTCGGGTTTGATTCCCTGATATTTCTGAATGAAAACATCAACGGCAATCTGCAACAATTCATCAATTGACATTTCAAACTCGATTGACATTTTTTTAAATTCTTTTAACTGCCTTTTGTTCAAAGTAACGGTTAATCTTCCGGATTCGGGCGTAATGTGAAATTTCATTCTCGGCATTGCAATTGCTCCTTTTTCAGCGATAAAATCAATTTATCCATATTTATTTCCAAATAGCATATCATATTGTTAATTACAATAAAAAAGCTGAAACATGAGATAAAGTGTTTTTGAGAGAGTTTTTTGAAATAAAAGGGCGGGAACATCGTAATCCCTCCTTGAGGGGGATTCATCTCCCCCTCTCCTTCGGAGAGGGGGTTGGGGGGTGAGGTCAGTTTTATTGCCCGTTCCGCAGCTTCTCAGTCTCTTGATGCAGAAAAGTTATCCATTCCTTCTCAGTCATTTTCAAGCCGTTATACTCTAAAATCTGATGCTTCCCTTTATTTTTGGCTTGAACACGAATTGCCCATCTGCAATTTTCAGGACAGTAATCTTTATATGGATCAATCCGATCCAACGAATGGTCTTTACTTGGTTTTCTCCCCATATCTTGTATGAAGTTTTCAAAGCTCTTCCATCTTTCGCAGTAAGAAATCCCAGCCCCGCCGTAATTCGGATACATTTTATTTTTCGGATTATCGCAACGGCTTTTAATGTTGCACCAGCAAACATATTCGGGTGTTCCGTGTCCGCCGTGTGTCCCATAATCACCTTTATATGGGATTATATTTCCATGCCTTTTTTGATACTGGTAATGTTTTTTGCAATAGCCTCTTATACAAGATTCGTTGTTACAGCCTTCCATTTCACATATTGCCATAATTATTTTCCTCCTTCAGAAGAAGATAACATAATTACGCAATTATCACAAATAAAAATTGCGCAGTGTACAAGAGAATTATATTGTGCTGTTTTTGAAGAGATATTTCTCTTATATCCGACAAAGGGAATCTGTAAATCTATGACCCCCGCTTTAAAGCCCGAAATAGAGGCGATTGCTATTGTGCGATATTTTATCACTATTGTGTGATATTCAGATTGACAATCTCCAAAATAAACAGTATATAGAAAAAATACTGTTTATAAAAAAATAATATAAAATTTTACTGATTATCAAATAAAAGTTTATATTGTTTTAAACCAAAATATTATTTTATTATCAAGGAAAAAGATCATGCCGCCTTATTTTGAACCTAAAAAGGATATAACGATATATGATGCCATAGAAGAATATTTATCTGAAAAAGAAGCTGTCGGCACACTCAGCGCATCTTCTATCCGAAATCGCCGATATGAACTGAATCGCTTTGCATTGTTCTGTAAAGAACATCATTTGGAGAAAACAGCAGACATTCATAAAAATATGCTCATTGCCTATCTTAGAGAACAAAAAATCTCAAAATCCTCAAAAGTCGGGATTATATACATATTAACCTCATTCATGGATTATCTCGTGAATGAAGAACTGATTTTGGATAATATTGCCGCATCTATCGAAAAACCCAAGATTTATCCCCCGAAAACAGATTATCTGACTTTTGATGAATTAGAACGCTTATATCAGGCAGAAGCGCAGGATGCGCCCCCTAAAGCGGTTGACCGGAATTTATTGCTTTTCAGTCTGTTTACCGATATATGTCTGCGGGTATCCGAAGTAGTCAATCTGAAACTCAAAGATGTGCGTATAGAAACGCGTGAAATATGGGTGACACGGAAAAGGGACAAAACAGACAATATTCCGTTGAATGATGATCTTGTAAAAAAATTTCTGAATTGGTATGATATCAGAATAACATATAAAGGAAGTGATTTGCCTTGGGTCTTTTTGTCGAGTCACGGACAGCAGCTCAAGCCGAGACAGGTGCATTATATTGTCAGTCAGGCGCTTCGCCGCGCCGGGCTTGTCAAACGCAAACAGGGACCCCATCTGCTGCGGCATTCGGGCGCAAGCCTGAAAGCGCAGTCAGGCGAAAATCTCATTATGATACAGTATCTTCTGGGGCATGAAAACCTGAACACCACCCGGCGCTATCTGCATTTCAACTGGGAAGACCTTAAAAAGATGATTGAAAGAAGCCCCACGCCGGGGAAAAAAGAATAAATTTCGTGTGGGAAACGAGAAAACGGGTTTCAAACCCGTTTTACAAGGGACGCAGAGAGTAGAACGGGTTTCAAACCCGTTTTACAGGGGACGCAGAGCATAGAAACGAGAATTTTTTCGTGTTTTTCGCACCTGATTGTTATAAGATGAGTCGTGCCTTCGTGGTTCCAATTTCAGGAGAAATAAAACAAATGCTGTTGAACCGATTTATAAAAATATCCATCATAATATCTGTAAGTTATGTCGTAGCTGCTTTTTTCTGGGAAGACCAGATCATGTCTTCACTCAAAAATCCTGCCCTGCTGATATGGATCAGCGTCTTTCTCAGCGCGGTGAATATCGGTCTGTCGCTGACATACCTGTTTTTCTGGGGCGGGACAGTCACGGTCGGCATTGTCCTGCTCACGCTTTCCCAATTGGCGGTTTTTTTTCAACTGCATATACAGATTCACGATCTACGGGGCGCGGGGAATTACGCCTATACCTTTGCGCCTCTCTGGTATGACTGGATAAAATTTATTGCCGGGCATACACTCAGGGCTATAGACTTATTGGATGCCGTCGGGGCTTACAGTCTCAGCCCGAACAGCATCCGACACCAAAGCCTGTTTTCAGCATTTGCGCTTTTTGGCATGTATCTTATGGTGAGCTGGCTGATGCTTGCCGTCATATTTAATCTTATCAACATGCGCTCTTGCGATATATTTTCCGGCGAAAGTGCAAGACGCAGAAACAGAGAAATAATAAGATGGATTCGCCGGGGGGCTGC
>JAIFKL010000364.1 GCA_020049595.1 Desulfobacteraceae bacterium | reverse complement strand
GTTCATCAATAATCAGCAAATCACCCGGTTCAGCCAAATTTTTAAGATAAAGCGCCAGCGGGGCAAGTTCTTTTATCATTGAAGATGCAACCGCCATTTCTAATTTCAAATTTTTTGATACATGAAACAATAACTCCTTTTTCACCTTTGATGTTTTAAAGTCAACTTTTCCCTGCAAAATCTCAGTCTCCAACACTTTAGCCAATTTTATATACTGCTGATTTTTCAGGTCTTTTTTTACTACATCGGAACTCAATGTAATCATTTTTAAAAAATCTTGTATAGCTTCCGGCAAAATTGTCTCAGTTACCGGATCAGAATCTTTTAAATTCTCTCTCTTAACCAATGGAAAAGTAATAAAAGTAGTCCGCTCAGTAGGAAATAAATTTACAGAGTGATAAAAAAGGCGATGTAATATAAAAAAAACAGTACCTATCGAAAAGTGTCTGACTATATTTTCAGATAACTTATCTGACACATTGTCTTTTGTATAAAAATAGAGTGTCGAATCCCCCTTTTCTTTAGTTGCTTTAACTGATTCTTTTGCCATACTCTCTTCTAAAGAGGCAGTTTTGATTCTTTCTATAAGCACTTTTTTTGATTCCGCTAACATTATATCTAATCGGAGTTTTTTGAAGTCAGCCCGCTCGCTTGCCATGAATGAATTCATCCAGCCCGAAGCCATGCTTGCAAGATCATTAATATATAATTCCAAATACTTATCGGCAAATTCGACCATATCAATTTTTGCACTCCCCTCTTTGATAATCTGCTGAACCATATCATCTAATATGGGATATTTTTGCCGAGTTCTGTTGCCAAGATAAGCCTTAAAGTATTTCCTCCAACCATATCTCCAGAAAACACTTGCTAATGTATAGGCAGTCCATGTTTTTCCCGTGCCGTTATCACCGATAAATACGGTCAGCGGTCTCAGGTCAATTTCAGCCTTATCAATAAATCCCAAATCATGAACTGTTATTTTCATAAGTTCGTTCTCCCCTTCAAACAATTTTATCTTCAACAGATAACAAGGCTAACAATGAATGTCAAGCCGAAACAGAGCCGGCACCCTAACTCCTGAACAAATAACAATTGCAATCATACAGCAATAGTTCGGTAATAGATCGGATTTGTCCGAACTCTGATTCGTCTGATTATTCTGATTAGCCTGACCGATGCCCTGAAATCAGACAAATCAGACGAATCAGAGTTCAGACGCGGGCTTTTATTCGTGAAAAAATTCGTGCAAATTCGTGGCAAAATATCACAGCCACAGCGTCCCGATCAGCAGGGTAATGAGCGTGAGAATCAGCCCGACTTTGAAATAGGCGAAAAATCCCATCTGAACATCGGCTTCCTGCGCTTTTTCCGCAACAATGAGATTTGCCACAGAACCGATCAGCGTGAGATTTCCGGCAAAAGTGGAGGACATCGCCAAAAGCATCCAGAGCCGGTCGCCGCCCCCGAGATGCTCTATCATCGGCTGCATGAGAATCACCGCCGGCACATTGCTCACAAGATTGGAGAGAAGCGCAGTCGCAAGAGAGAATCCCAATCGGCTTCCCAAGCCTTCATCGGTGAGATAAGCAGCCCCAAATTCGATGAGATGTTTCATGTAGCCCGCTTTTTCAAACGCGCCCATGACTACAAAAAGACCGGCAAAAAAAAGCAGAATGGTCCAGTTGACATTTTTCAGGATATGACCGGGCGGAATATAACCTGTCAGGAAAATCAGAGACATACCGACCAGCACCGCCATCGGATAGCCGGTTCCCGCAATAAACAAAGCCAACGTAACTGCCAGTGCAAAAAGCGTTTTATACAGAATGTTTTTTTTCAGCGGCGTAACTGAAATTTGAACGGGCGGCAGGGGATTGCTGTTGATTTCTCTGCGGAACATCAGCCGGATGACAAGATAATTTACGCCCAGACCCGCGGCAACCGGCGGCAGCATGACCATAAGAAATTTCAGAAAAGGAATGCCGGACTGAATGCCGATATACATATTCTGGGGATTGCCCGTAATCGTCATTGCAGAGCCGATGTTCGAGGCAGTGGCAATCGCAATGAGATAAGGCAGGGGATTCAAATTGAGATAACGGGTTGATCTCAGCAGAATCGGCGTGAACAGCAGGCATATCGTATCATTGACAAAAAAAGCGGAAAGAAATGCCGAGCTGAAAATGGTTGAGAGCAGGAGCCGGTCTGTTGAGCCGGAAGTTCTGACCAAAAACAGGGCAACATGCTCGAAAAAGCCTGAAAATTCAAGATAGGCAATCATGACCATCATGCCGAGCAGAAATGTAATCACATCCCAGTCTATGAAGGAATATGCTTCGTGAATGTCCAAAAGACCCGTGAGCAGAAGCAGGGTGCTGCCGATGGTGACGCCGGAAGGGCGGTCAATCCGCAGTCCGGGAATCCGCTGAACCGCGATGAAAATGTAGGTGATAATAAAGATGAGTAAAATAAGATAACTGTTCTGCATTTTGTCCTTGTGTTTTCTCCTGATATTCAAATGGGCAACCACAGGGGGTTGCCCCTACGCATAAAAGACAAGGTTCTATATCAGAATCTCTTTTGACAGTCAATCTTTGCAGCCATCCTAAATAAACTTTGGGGTTTGAATCAAAAGCAAAATATGATATACGTTTTGCAGAAGGAGAAACAATCATGTTTCATTTGAGAAAAGAAGCCTATTCGTCAAAAACAGCAGGATTGCCCCCGGGTTCTTTAGTTCATGTGGGCGCAAAAAAGACGGAAAAAGTCAGCATTACGCTTATCGAGTATGACGAAAAGCGATTTCAGAAAAATACATTTGAAAATGTTGAAGAATTTCTTAATTTTCAAGACTCGGAACTCGTTACGAAAAGCGTCAGATGGATCCACGTCAGGGGTCTGCATGAAACAGCGATTATCGAAAGTATCGGTAAGCATTACCATATTCATCATCTGATTCTGGAAGATATTCTCAACACGCACCAGAGGCCCAAGCTGGAAGATTATGAAGACTGTCTGTTCATGGTGATGAAAATGTTCTGCCATAACGGAGATGAAAAGATTTCAGCAGAACAGCTCAGTCTTATTCTGGGACACGGCTTTGTCATCTCTTTTCAGGAAGGAGACAAAGATGTTTTCGAGCCGGTCAGAAAAAGAATCAAAATGCCCCAGAGCCGCTTCAGAAAAGCGGGAGCGGATTATCTTGCCTATGCGATAACCGATACGGTGGTGGATTATTACTTCAAAGTCATTGAAGAGATAGACGAGCGCCTTGAAGCTGTTGAAGAAGATTTGTTTGCCGAATTTTCACAGAAAGTTTTGCAGGAAATCCATGAACTCAAACGGGAAATTATTTTTCTGAACAAGGCAGTGCTGCCGCTGAGGGGCATGATCAGCACGCTGGAAAAGACGGACTCGCCGATGGTTTCCGACATGACGCATATTTATATCCGGGACCTTTACGATCATGTGATCCGCATTGTTGACATTGTGGAAACTTTCCGGGAAATGGCAACGAGTCTGCTGGATATTTACCATTCGGGACTGAGCAATAAGATGAATGAAATCATGAAAGTGCTGACGCTCATCGCCACGATTTTTATTCCGCTGACATTTATTGCCGGAATTTACGGTATGAATTTCAAGTATATGCCGGAACTTGAATGGCGCTGGGGTTATCCCATGATCTGGCTTGTCATGATTGTGATCGGTATTGTTATGATAATTTATTTCAGTAAAAAGAAATGGTTATAAAAAATCTGAAAAATATGGCACAGAAAGAAATGTTTCATCAGGCAGGCCGGGGATACGGATTTCAGTTGACAAAATCCGTTAAGACAAATAAATTCAAGGTCTGAACAAACTAAGTTTTTTCAAAAAACTTGGTTTCTGAATACGAGATTCGCTGAATAAGGCGAAAAAAATCAGAGAGGAGAGACAGTTATGAAAAAAATAAGCCTGAATATGAAACTGATCTTTATTCTGGCGTCAATGTCTGTTGCCACTGTTGTTGTTCTTTATTTCGGCGCCACCAGCTCAAAAAAGATGAACAGCAGTCTGAAGCGTATGGTGGATGTGTCCATGTCCAAAGTCAGATTCGCAGCGGAAATCAATCAGGATTTGCTGGAAGTTGCCGGCGCGGAACGCAACATCATTCTGTCCGATACACCGGAAAAGATGGGCAACTATGCCGGGGAAATTGAAGTATCTCAAAAAAGAATAGAAGAGAATCGGCAGAAGTTGCAGGAACTGCTGACAGAAGAGGAAGACCGAGAACATCTCGTTCAGTTTGAAAAAAAATGGAAAGAATATCTTGAGATTGATAAAGAAATGCGCTCGCTGGCGAATGAGAATGCGGATGATAAAGCATTTGAGCTTATCGCAGACAAAGGACGCGCCCTTATTCATCAGGCTCAGGAAAATATATCCGGCATTGCAGGCAGAAACAGGGAAAATATCTATAAAGACAAGCAGGAAGGCGACGAACTGTACATATCCGTGAGAAATAAAATGATTTTCGTGAGCCTGCTCAACATCGGACTGGCAGTTCTGTTCGGCATATACCTGATCCGTTCCATTACCGGCACATTCAGATCATTGTTCGGCGGCTTGACAACATTCAGTGAAGCGGAACTGAGGGAAACCTCTGAAAAATTCGGAAATGCCGTTATCGGTCTCAGCGGCAGCCAGATCGGGGCTTCCAGCCAATCCCTTTCCGAAGGCGCATCCGAACAGGCTGCTTCTGTGGAGGAAGCCGGTTCTTCGCTGGAAGAACTTTCTTCCATGACCAAACAGAACGCGGATAATGCGAATCAGGCTGACAGGCTGATGAAGGAAACCATACAGGTGGTGGAATCTGCCAATTTTTCCATGCGGGACCTGACCGATTCCATGGGAGAAATATCCAAAGCCAGCAGCGAAATATCCAAAATTATCAAAACGATTGATGAAATTGCTTTTCAGACCAATCTGCTGGCGCTGAATGCCGCGGTGGAAGCCGCAAGAGCCGGTTCCGCAGGTGCAGGATTCGCCGTGGTTGCCGAAGAAGTCAGAAACCTTGCCATGCGTTCTGCGGATGCTGCAAAAAATACTTCTGCAATGATTGAAGATACCATCCGAAAAGTCGGCAACGGTTCGGGCCTTGTGACAAAGGCAAATGACGCTTTCAGACAGGTGACCGAAAGCGCGGTCAGAGTGGGAAATTTGCTGGGAGAGATTGCCGCGACATCCAAAGAACAGTCTCAGGGCATCGAACAGGTGAGCATGGCAATGGGAGGAACGCTGCCACAGCCGAAGAAATGAGCGCACAGGCTGAGGAAATGGACAGCGTTGTCAATGAACTGCTCTCAATTACCGGTATCGGCAGAATCAGCAGAAAGTATATGGTCAAACATGAGGAATTGAAGGAAGAGTATCATAAGGTGAAAACCGAGGCCGTGAAAACGGTCAAACCTGACTTAAAGGCGGTCGCCAAGATAATTCGAAAAGAGACAGGCTCAAAGAGATTCGTGACTCCAAGGAAATCAAACCGGAACAGATCATACCGTTGGATGAAGACGATTTTGATGATTTTTAAGATGCCTGATGCCTGATCTCTGAGATTATTGTTTCGACAGGCTCAACAACAGGCTCAACAACCTTCTGAGCGCAGCGGAGAATCTCAGTAAAACGGGTTTGAAACCCGTTCTACAGCGCATCCTCAGTAAAACGGGTTTGAAACCCGTTCTACAGCGCATCCTCAGTAAAACGGGTTTGAAACCCGTTTGGGTTGTTGAGCCTGTCGAAACGTCGGAAACAGAAATGCTATACGAAAAAGAATTAAAAACTGCTTTGGCAGCCGTGCGGAAAGCCTCTCTTCTCTGCCGCAGGGTTCAGAAAAATATTCTGAAATCGCAGGTCATTGAAAAACAGGATCATTCTCCGGTAACAGTGGCGGATTTCGGCAGTCAGGCAGTCATCAGCCTTGAACTGCTGGCAGCCTTCCCGAATGATGCTGTTGTCGGAGAAGAAGACGCGGCAATTCTGCGGGAAAATTCGGCATTGCGGCTGGCGGTTTCCGAACTTGTAAAGGAACAGATCAGCACTGCTGACGCATCTCAGATTCCGGATGCCATAGATTTTTGCGCGCAGGATACGGATTTTACAAAGCGTTTCTGGACAGTTGACCCCGTTGACGGCACAAAAGGTTTTCTACGGGGCGGACAGTACGCGGTTGCGCTGGCACTGGCGGAAAAAGGAGAAATTGTGATCGGCGTTCTGGGATGCCCGAATTTTCAGGCAGACGGACAGGAGAGCAAAGGCTGTCTTTTCTACGCGGTAAAAGGACAGGGCGCGTTTGTGCAGTCATCAGAAGGCGGAAATACCCGGCGCATTTCTGTTGATGCGATTACCGATCCGGCGCAGGCGCGTTTCTGCGAATCGGTCGAGGAGGCGCATTCTTCCCACCAAGATCATCAGCGCATTGCGGCGGGGCTGGGCATCACCGCGCCCTCGGTTCGCATGGACAGTCAGGCAAAATATGCGGCAGTTGCCTGCGGACAGGCTTCTGTTTATCTGCGTCTGCCCAAAAGCAGGAGCTATCGGGAAAAAATCTGGGATCACGCGGCAGGCGCAATTGTAATTACAGAAGCTGGCGGAAAGGTTACTGATTTTCAGGGAAAAGCATTGGATTTTTCGCTGGGCAGGAAACTCGAAAACAATGCCGGGATTCTTGCCAGCAACGGGCGTTTGCATGAGAAAGCCTTGCAGGTCATCAGTAGAGCGATTTTGCAAATCGCTTTAAGCGAATTAAAAATTCGCTTTACAAAGTAGAGCGATTTTGCAAATCGCTTTAAGCGAATTAAAAATTCGCTTTACAATTTACGAAAGGGTACGGCGGCCGGCCCCTACTTTCCGTTAAATTTGAATGCCCCTTTGCCCAAAATATCATGCAGATGCAGAATGCCCTGAACATTTCCCGCATCGTCTGTCACCGGAAGCACGGTAATCTGATGTTTTTCCATAAGATTAAGTGCATTATATGCTGGAGAATCCGGATGCACGGTGCGGGGATTTTTCGTCATCAAATCTGTCACCGAAAGATCAAAAACCGACTTTTTCTTTGCTACTGCCCGGCGAATGTCTCCGTCTGTGATAATCCCCGCCAGCGTTTTATCCGCTCTTTTTAAAATAAAAGTCACGCCGAGGCTGGGGCGGTCTGTTTCTGTGATCGCGGCTTCCATTGTCTCGTCATCATAAACAAAGGGAATGATGTCGCCGGTCAGCATGATGTCACGCACTTTGCCGGAAAGCCGCTGACCCAGCAAGCCGCCGGGATGAAATTTTCTGAAATCGCCTGATTTGAAATGCTTTTTGGTCAGCAGCGTCACCGCGAGCGCATCGCCCATGGCCAGCATCGCGGTGGTGCTGGCAGTGGGTGCCAGTCCGAGGGGACAGGCTTCTTTTTCCACGCCCACGTCAATGATAATGTCGCTGTGCTTCGCAAGCGTGGAATCGGTGTTTCCGGTAAAAGCGACGACCTTGCAGCCGATGCAGCGGATGCTGGGCAGAAGCATATTCAATTCATCGGTTTCGCCGCTGTTTGAAAGCGCAAGAAATATGTCGCCTGAGCCGACCATGCCGAGGTCCCCGTGCATTGCCTCAACCGGATGCAGAAACAGGGCGCGTGTGCCGGTGCTGTTGAGGGTCGCCACGATTTTCCGCCCCACGATTCCGGATTTGCCGATGCCGCCCACAATCACCCGTCCGTCCGAACTGCATATAATTTCAACTAACTGAGTAAAATTGCCGTTTATCCGCTCTGCCAATTTCAGAATGCCCTCAGCTTCTGTTCTGAGAACTTCGATTGCCTGCTGTATCACTGTATCTTTTTGATTTTCCATTTTTTTAACACGAAACACGGTTTTTATTTTTCTTTGCGTGTTCTTTGCGCCTGTTGCCTTTCATTCCTTTAAGTTCATTGAATTGTGAGAATGACATATTTGTGTAAAAACATCAAGAAACAATCGGCGATGCCGGAAATTTTCAAGCGTCCTTCTCAATAAAAATGAGAATAAAAATGAGTCTGATAGCGATTCGTTTTCAAAAATCGGCCCGGCTTAAACCCGGCTTAAACCCGGCTTAAAACAGATTCGGCTACCCCGGGTCGTCAATGACATATTTTTGAAAGCGAATCGCTATCAGGCAGTTTAAGAAAGGGTTTCCGAGAACAGGGAACCGTAGCTTGTCATTAAAGCGGCATCCGTTGCAGTGTCGGAATTTTTTGTCAAATCAGACAGACAAGCTGTTTCAGGCTCTCATTCATCAGAATAACCTGTGCCGTATCCGTGTCAGTCAATCGGGTTTTTTAAAACACTTGGGGTCTTGTAACTCCGAATCGGAATTTTCAGAATTTTAATTGAATTTGTTTAAAAAAGTTGATATTTTTATAAGTCCGGATGAAAAAGAGTACGGTTTCCATGACAGAAAAGGATAAAAAAAGCGTGCGGTTATGAATAAAGAAGAAATATTTATCAGGCGTTCCCGTATTGACGCGCCGGCCGAAGCTGTTTTCAAATGGCATTCACAGCCCGGCGCGCTGGAAAGGCTGAGTCCGCCCTGGGACCCTGTACGGGTGATTGAAAGAAAAGGCGGAATCACGCAGGGGGCAAGAGCCGTGCTGAAAATGAAAGCGGGACCTGTTCCTTTTCAGTGGGTTGCAGCGCATACGGATTATGAAGAAAACCGGCTTTTCAGGGACATGATGGTCAAAGGACCTCTGGCGCGCTGGATTCATACCCATCGCTTTGAGCCGGTCGGGAAAAACGCCTGCATGATGGAAGACCGCATTGATTATGCCCTGCGCTTTTATCCTTTCGGGAATTTTTTTGCCGGCGCGGCTGTGCAAAAAAAATTGGAGCGCATTTTTACATATCGCCATAACACCCTTGCTCACGATATGGCAGCGCATCTGTGTCAGAACAACAAACAGCCTTTTAATATTCTGATTTCAGGCGCAAGCGGTGTGGTGGGGTCTGCGCTAATTCCGTTTCTGACCACCGGCGGGCATCGTGTGTTCCGCTTAGTCAGGCGGGGACCTTTCCCGGAAAAAAACGAAGTGTTCTGGGATCCGCTTTCTGCTTATCTTGATCCGAATGACATCGCGGGAACAGACGTCATCATTCATCTTGCAGGAGAACATATCGGCCAAGGCAGATGGACAAAGAAAAAAAAAGAAAAAATCATTGAAAGCCGCATCTTCGGCACTGCGCTGATTGCCAAAGCTGCTGCTGAACTTGATCCGCGTCCCCGCGTGCTGATATGCGCTTCTGCCATCGGATATTACGGCAATCGGAATGCGTGGACGCTTACGGAAAATGACGGTCCCGGCAATGACTTTATTTCAAAAGTGTGCTATGAGTGGGAAAAAGCCGCAGAACCGGCAGTGAGAAAAGGCATCCGGGTGGTTTTCCTGCGGATCGGCATAGCGCTCACGCCCGCAGGCGGCGCATTGGCAAGATTTTTGCCGTTTTTTCAGGCAGGTCTCGGCGCAAAAATCGGCGCGGGCAGTCAGTTTATGAGCTGGGTCGGGATAGACGATGTGATCGGCGCGGCTTATCATGCCATATTGAACGAACAATTGGAGGGTCCGGTCAATGCAGTATCTCCGAATCCGATTACAAATCAGAAATTTACGGAAACGCTGGGAAAAGTTCTGGCGCGCCCGACACTGGTTTCCCTGCCTGAAACAACCGTAAAATTGGCTTTCGGAGAAATGGGCAGAGAGGTTCTTCTTTCAAGCACAAGGGTTTTGCCGGAAAAGCTTCTGAAAAGCGGTTACAGATTCCGAAATCCGGACCTTGAAGGCGCGCTTTTGCATCTGCTTGGGAAATAAAGCGGTTTTCATGATCGGTGCTGTCTTTGCTGTAACAGAAAACAAGGAAAAAAATATGCGTTTTTTGGATGTCAGAACAGACTATGCGTTCAAAAAGGTTTTCGGGTCCGAGGAATCAAAAGATATTCTCATCAGCTTTCTCAATGCGGTGGTCGTTTTTGCTGACGGAGCGGAAATCAGGGACCTCACGATTGCGGATCCGTATCAGATTCCGCTGATTAAAGGAATGAAAGACACTTATGTTGACGTGAAAGCCCTGCTTTCGGACGGCAGCCGTGTGATTATCGAGATGCAGGTGCTGAATGTGGAAGGTTTTGAAAAGCGGGTGCTGTACAATGCGGCAAAATCATATTCCATGCAACTGCACAAAGCGGAGGCATTTGCCGGACTTGAGCCGGTCATTGCCCTGACCGTAACCGACTTTGAGATGTTTGAAGATATTGAACAGGTTATCACCTATTTCCGCCTGCTTGAAAAGGAAACGCTGATAAAATACAGCGATGATATTGAACTGATTTTTATCGAACTGCCCAAATTCACAAAGAAAGAAGACGAACTTGACAGCATAACCGACAAGTGGATTTATTTTATCAAAAATGCGGGCAGTCTCGAATATGTGCCGGAATCATTGAATGAAACGCCGATTGACAGGGCTTTTCAGATTGCGAACACGGCAGGACTGAGCGAAGAGGAATTAGAGATGCAGCACAAACGCAGGGATTTTATATGGCTGCAGAAAGGTTCTTTAGAAAAAGCCAGAAAAGACGGCTTGAAACAGGGAATGGCTCAGGGCATAGCTCAGGGCATAGCTCAGGGCATAGCAGACGGCATAGCACAGGGCGTGGCACAGGGCATAGCTGAAGGAAAAGCCGAAGGAAAAGTCGAGGGGAAAGTCGAGGGGAAAGTCGAAGTTGCACGGAATCTGAAAAAGGAGAACACGGATATTCGCCTGATAGCCAAAGTAACCGGTTTGAGCGAGGAAGATATTCGGAACATCACGGTTTAACGGTAACGGACGGGAGAGTCAGCCTGCTCCTTGCAACCTGTCCCTTGCAACCTGCAACCTGCAACCTGCAACCCAAAAGAGGAGATATGACTGTCACATTCAGATCGGTTTTGATGGCTTTAATGTCATCTGCCTTGTTCTTCGGATTCCTTCATCTTTTTGTACCGCAAGAAATGACGCATAATTTCGAGCGTTTGCACATCTTTCTCTTTAACCTGTGCAGCGGCGGCACGATTATTCTTTATTTTTCGGAAAATCAGACTTATGCTTCCAAAAAGGTTATTGTTTTCTGCGTGCTGGCGATTTGCTATGCCGTGCTTGCATTTTTCAAACTTTATATTCCGGCAATGCTGATTTCGCTTGCGCTGGCTGTGATTGTTGAAAGCGTGAGAATCCGGAAATTTTCGCTTTTCCCGACAGATTTTTTCAGATCATCTGCGCCGGTCGAGCGGAAATTTCATCAGGCATCGCTTCTGTGCCTTTCCATGGGACTCATCATATCCTGTGCAGTGATTTGGAATAACGAATACCTGAAAATTGTGTCTTTTCCCAAACTGAAATTAGATACTTTTTTTCTCGGATTTTCCTTTCCGCTTTCGCTCATCACCCTGTCGCTGATGTTTTCATTTATGAAAGATGATTTCAGACCCCTTACCCGCGTCCTGAAAAACATCGGATTCTGGACCGTGAATCTCGGCGTTATCATCTTCTTTTTATTCATTCTTTTTGAAAAACTCACGATGCAGTTGATTGTGACCTGCATACTTTTCACAGCCGTTGTCATGATTTTCTGCCTTTTTGCCGAACTCGGAGTTCATAAGCAGCAGAAAAGCTTTTTAATATCAGGCATGGGATTTCTTCTGTTCACGGCAGTGACGGGCATCGCCTATATCATATTGGAATTTTTTCCCGAATATTATACGCCGGCAGCATCGAAATTTCTTTTAAAACTGCATTCTTTTGCATCTTTATACGGATGGAATCTCAGCGGGCTTGCCGTGATATGCAGATATGCTGATTTTCCCATCCGTCTGCATTCAAAAGGAACGATTTTATTCCACTGGGTTATTGTTTTATGTTTAGCGCCGCTCGGTGTTTATTTTCATTTTTTTGCAGTTTGCGCGATTATCTGCTATACAGTTTTTCTTTATATTCTTTTTTCCAGCAAAGGGGCGGTCCGAATCGGAAATCAAAAAAAAGAAAATGGGATGAATTTTTCAGATTTCCGAATTTCAGATTCCAACTTATGAAAATTGCGGTTATTTCAGATGTTCACGGCAACATGGAAGCATTTCGGGAAGTCTTGGCAGACATAGACCGCTCCAATGTTGACACCATTATGAGTCTGGGGGACAATATCGGCTACGGTCCCGAACCGGACGCTGTGATCAAAACGATTCAGGAGCGGAATATTCCCTCTGTTATGGGAAATCACGAACTGACAGTAACAGACAGGAATCATTTGAAATGTTTTAATCCGGTTGCCCGGCAGTCTTTGCAGAATACCATTGCGCTGCTCTCAAATGACGCCATCAACCATATATGCAAAATGAAACCTTTTACAGTGTCAGACAATCTTCGTTTTGTTCACGGTTTTCCGCCGGATTCACCCACGACCTATCTGTTTCAGGTTACAGATGAAATGCTCATCTCCGCGTTTAAAGAGATGAAAGAGAAAATCTGCTTTATCGGTCATACCCATGAACTGGAAATCATCGGTTTTGACGGGAAAAACATCAACCGCAGCCCTCTCAACAGAGGCATCACCTTTCTTTATGAAGAAAAAAAATATATTGTCAATATCGGCAGTGTGGGGCAGCCCCGGGACGGCAACAACAATGCAAAATATGTGATCTGGGACACGGTAAATTATCATATTGAGGTAAAATTTATTCCTTATGACATTGCGGCGGTTGTGAACAAGATTCTGGAAGCGGGGCTTCCGAAAGCACATGCCACGCGTTTGTGGTGAAAAGGAGCGGAGGGTGGCTGCCATTCCGGAGTGCTGAAATGCCTGATCTTATAAAAAAATCGGTTCAGCATTTACCAATCCGCTATCAAAAACCCTGTTCTCCGTAAAACCGCTTTTCAAGCGGTTTCAGCGATTTGAAAAATCGCTGTACGGTCTGAAAAAACTGATTTTTGAAAGCGAATTGGTATAAAATTTCGCTCCGCTCATTTCAGCACTCCGGACTGAACCGAAAGTCCGGCTCCGGCAATATCGCCGCTTTTGAAAGTTTATAACTTTTTATATAATAAAAATAGATGAATAACAGATAATTTTATCATTGATAAATACTGAACAGTTGTGATAAACATAGTACCCAATAGACATTTTATAGGAGAGAGAATGGCATACGAAAACATTATTTTTCAGGCGGAAGATGGAATTGCAACGATCACTTTCAACCGTCCCAAAGCCTTGAATGCTTTGAATGACAGACTTCTGACCGAACTTTCTCAGGCATTGGATGAGATTTCGGCAAACGAAGACATCAAAGTGCTGATTCTGACCGGCGCGGGCGAAAAAGCTTTTATCGCGGGTGCGGATATTTCAGAACTCGCCACTTTCAACGGGCTTCAGGCAAAATTTTTTTCCAAAAAAGGACAGTCCGTCATCAGCAGGCTTCAGGAACTGTCCATACCCGTGATTGCGGCTGTAAACGGCTTTGCACTCGGCGGCGGCAGCGAAATGGCATTGGCATGTGATTTTATCTATGCTTCGGAAAAAGCCAAATTCGGTCTGCCGGAAATAACGCTCGGTATTATTCCCGGATTCGGCGGAACCCAGCGGCTTCCCAGGCTTGTCGGTCCCAACACGGCAAAAGAAATGATCTTTACCGGAAAAATGATTTCCGCAGCCGAAGCCCGTGAAATCGGAATGGTCAACAAAGTATGTCCCCCGGAATCGCTCATGGCGGAAGTGCTGAAAACAGCAAAAGAAATCGCGGCAAGGGGCAAAGTCTCGCTCCGTGCGGCAAAACAGGCTGTCAACCGCGGTCTGAATGTTGACATCACGAGAGGCTGTGACATCGAATGCGATGCGTTTGCCCTCTGCTACGCCAGCCCAGATGCAAAAGAAGGCACCGCAGCCTTTCTTGAAAAACGGAAAGCGGATTTCAAAGGAAAACTGAACAGTTGAACCTGTGCGACAAAGATTTGACAACTTTTGTCTTTTTATTAAAAACGGGGTTGTCAAATCTTTGCCCGTGTTTTGCAATAAAAATAACTTCAAAGCCCGTAGCAGACCATGACAAAAGACAAAAGTTTGATTCAGATGATCTGGGGGATTGCGCTGGTCTTGGCAGGAATCGGAATATTTTTTGCCATGCCGCAGAAAATTGTTCAGTTGCAGCAGATGCAGGCATCTTCTTTTTTTATTAATTTTACACGCTTTTCCTTTTATCTGATCGCTGTGCTGCTGATCGGCGGCGGCGGCAGAAAAATTTATGAAAATTATCGGAAACGGAACAACAAATTATGATTTCAGCTCGGCAGGGTGCGGAAGCAAGCAAGCTGCCCACCCTGCATGACAGTACATGACAGCCGATAAGGTCTGATAATATTACTCGCCAAATAATGACCGGTGTAATTATGAATATGTTAAAAAAACCTGATGCGACCAAACTCAAAATCCCGGGACTCAAAATGCTTGGGACAGATGAGGTTTCCAAAGAACCGGGGGCAAACAAACCCAAAGCCTCTGTCACCCATCTTAAAATGCAGGATCCTCATGCCAAGCAGGCTTCGCCGGATGTGGTGCTGAGGCTCAAACTCCAAAAAATCGGAAACAGGATTTATTCCGCCAAAAATTTAGATGAAATTCTGGTCAGCATGATAGACGAGTTTGCCGATCTGTTCAACTCGGAGCGCATAACGATTTATGTGCTGGACGGCGAAACACGCGAACTGGTATCACGGGTCAAGACCGGCAACGAGATAAAAGAAATCCGCATTGCGGTATCTCCCGTCAGTATCACCGGTTATGCCGCGCACAGACAGAAACTTGTCAATATCAAAAATGTCTATGATGAAAAAGAACTGACAGCCATTGATCCGGGCTTGAAATTCGATAAAAGCTGGGATGAAAAAACAGGCATCATCACAAAGCAGGCGCTGGCGGCACCCATATTTTTTCAGAAATACCTCATGGGCGCGATGCAGGCGATCAACCGGAAAGATGACAGGCCCTATTCGAAAATTGATGAGAGAATTGCGGAAGAATTGGCAAAAATGATCGGCATCGGTCTGTATAACCAGAAACGGACCGCCAGACTGTCCAATAACAAGTTCAACTATCTTCTGACAAATCATCTGCTGATGCCCAAAGAACTCAAAAATGCCATTGTCGAATCCAATAAGAACAATGAATCCATTGAGACCTATTTACTGACAGCGCTTAAAATTCCGAAAAAGGATTTGGGCAGGTCACTGGCGCAATATTACAATGTCCCCTTTGCAGAATACGATGAAAATGCGGCGATTCCGAAAGAACTGCTCAAAGGGCTGAAAGTTCCTTTTCTGAAAAAAAATGTCTGGGTGCCTTTACGCAATGAAGGCGAAAAGATTGTGGTTGCGGTGGATGATCCGCAGAATTTTCAGAAAATCAATGAAGTCAAAACCGTCTTTCCCAATAATCCCGTTGAATTCTGCGTCGCGCTGGCAGAAGACATTCACGAATATATTGACCTGTTTACGGGAAAGAAAAAGAAAACAGAAACAGTTGAATTAGACATAGATGCCATCTCGGACGAACTGCTCAAAGGCGTTGAAGGCGAAGGCGATATCAGCGATTTGGAAAGCGATCTTGTTTCCGAAGAAAGCGGCATTATCGTCAAGCTTGTCAACAAGATCATCATTGACGCCAGAAGCAGAAACGCCTCCGATATTCATATCGAACCTTATCCCGGAAAGCTGGATGTGAAGGTGCGGATACGGATAGACGGCGCATGTCAGTTTTATAACATGAAAATTCCTTATACTTATAAAGCCGCCATGATATCCCGTATCAAGATTATGTGCGGTCTTGACATCGCGGAACGGCGCAAGCCCCAGGACGGCAAAATCCAATTCAAGCGCTTTGCTCCGGGCAAAGATAACGACATCGAACTCCGTGTGGCAACCATTCCGACTCAGGGCGGCGTGGAAGATGTGGTCATGCGTATTCTTGCCGCAGGCGAGCCGATTCCGCTGGAGAAAATGGGATTTTCGGAACTCAATCTCAAAAATTTTATCGGTATTATTTCACAGCCTTACGGTATTGTTTTTGTCTGCGGGCCCACCGGTTCCGGTAAAACCACAACGCTTCATTCCGCGCTGAAATATATCAACAAAGTGGAGACCAAAATCTGGACAGCCGAGGACCCCGTAGAAATCACCCAGGCCGGTCTGCGGCAGGTTCAGGTGCAGCCCAAGATCGGATTTGATTTTGCGGCTGCCATGCGCGCCTTTCTCCGTGCGGACCCTGATGTCATCATGGTCGGTGAAATGCGTGACAAGGAAACCACGTCCATCGGTATCGAAGCCTCTCTGACAGGGCATCTGGTGTTCTCGACCCTTCACACCAACTCCGCGCCGGAAAGCGTGACCCGTCTGCTTGACATGGGAATGGATCCTTTCAACTTTGCCGATGCGGTTCTGGGAATCCTTGCCCAGCGTCTGGTTCGGACGCTTTGCAAAGACTGCAAAGAAAAATACAATCCCTCAAAAGAGGAGTTTGAAAATCTGATGCGGGAATACGGAGAGGAAGATTTTGAAAGAAATAAGATTGCCGTTTACTCTGATGATCTGGTCATGCACAGACCCAAAGAGGGCGGCTGCGAATTATGCAACGGCACCGGATACCGGGGCAGAATGGGCATGCATGAACTGCTGCTGGGAACCAAAAAACAGAAAGAACTGATTCAGACGCAGGCACGGGTGGAAGAACTGCGGCATCAGGCAATAATAGACGGCATGAGAACCCTGAAACAGGACGGTATTGAAAAGGTTATCAAAGGCTTTACCAATCTGACACAGGTGAAAAAGGTCTGTATTAACTGATCTTTTAAGAAGCTGTCACAGCTTATATGTAAAACGGGTTTGAAACAGCTAACCTATCTTATAAAATGGGTCGCCTTGCGGCTCCGGTTTTAATATCGCTTTTAATAAAAAAGAGACGCACTCCGGAGAAACACTTTCCGGAGTGCGTCATCTTATAATCATCTTATTAAGAACGGGCGGGGAGCGAAGCGACCGACCCAAGTTAAAACAGATATAAAATGGGTTAGCATTTCAGCCATGTAGCCATGTAGGGCGGACAAAGCGCGGCGTGTCCGCCATGTTATATGTAAAACGGGTTTGAAACCCGTTCTACAGATCGGTCCGCCGTGTTATATGTAAAACGGGTTTGAAACCCGTTCTACAGATCGGTCCGCCATGTTATATGTAAAACGGGTTTGAAACTACAGATCGGTCCGCCGTTTCATAAAGGCGGACACGCTTCACTTTGTCCGCCCTACTGTTTGAAAGCTGTCTGAAAGCGAATTGGTATTATATCGCTGCATAAACACTGTCGTAAATCTCCGGATACTGCTGATAAATATGACTGAATACAAATTCCGCCTTTTCGCCTGACTCGGCATCCGAATATTCAACAGGCAGACTCGCAAACAAGTAGTCATAGATGTATGATTCTGCTTCTGCGGCAGAGGCTCTCTTTTCTCTCCGCTTATCCACCCTGAGCGGTTCCGCTTTCAGCGTATCCGGCAATACCACAGCGATTTCTTTGATTTTCTTCCGCTCACGGGCTGAAAGTTCCGGCTTCTTCAATAAGTCAAAGACCGCAAGCTGTTCTTCGCTCAGACCTTCTCTCACCGCCCGTGTTTCTTCTTCTGACAGATTTTTGACTGATTCCATCAGTTGTTCAAATTTCTTCAATGCCTGCCCGGTCTTTTTCACGGTTATATGCCTCGATAATATCCTGATACCGATTCGCTATCAAAAACGGTGTGGGTCGTTCTGTTTTAAGCCCTGGCGATTTTCAGGCGCCCGGCTGAAAAGACTGGTCATCGGAAAATGCCTGAGCCGCAGCATCAGCAGCATTTTGTTTCGGACTGGTCCCCCTCTCATATCTGCCCCCTCAGCTTTGCCCACAGCAGCCCCAGATATTCATGAACCGCTCTTTCGCTTCTGTATAAACCGCTGGAACTCGGAACGATCAGATCGGCACTCAATTTGCACTCTCCTTTGAGCAGGTATTCGGCAGCGGCAGCTTCAGGATTCATTCCCTGTTTCTGAAACAAAGCCAGTGCGCGGGGAAGATGCGACGCGGATGTGACCAGAATAAACGGCTCATCTCCCACAATTGTCCTGACATTTTCCGCCTCATCATCTGTATCTTTTGAGTTATTTTCTACAATCATGCTTTTCTCGCTGACTCCGAGTGATGTTGCAACATCTGCCATAAGCTTTGAAACGCCTTTTCCTGTCAGAACAAGCCTGCTTTCCGGGTGACTGCGGAATATCCGTATGCCCTCCGTGATGCGTGCCAGCGAGGGCGAGGTCAGTTGTCCGGCTGCGGGAAGCTGCGGCGCGGGAACATATCCC